>JAZQCR010000053.1:0-8188 GCA_045546375.1 Eubacteriales bacterium
CTTTGTAAACGCGAGAGTAACCGCTCGCGATAAGGGTGAATTTGTTGAGAAGTCTTCCTTTGAGGTTGACTTTATGGACGTATCTCCCAAGATGGTTGTTTCCGTTGCAACCGCAATGATCCCCTTCCTTGAGAACGACGATAACTCCCGTGCGCTCATGGGCTCTAACATGCAGAAGCAGGCTGTACCGCTTATGGTCACCGACTCCCCCATCGTCGGTACCGGTATGGAGTACAAGGCGGCGGTAGACTCCGGCGTCGTTGTATGTGCTAAGGAGGCGGGTACCGCAGAGCGCGTTACCGCTGACTCCATCACCATTCGCCGCGACGACGGAACCAAGGACGTTTACCATCTTATCAAGTTCAAGAGAAGTAACCAGGGCACCTGCATCAACCAGCGTCCTATCATCGAGGTAGGCGAGGTCATCGAGAAGGGTCAGGTCATCGCTGACGGTCCCGCTACCGCAGGCGGTGAGATCTCTCTCGGTAAAAACGCTCTCATCGGCTTTATGACCTGGGAGGGCTACAACTACGAGGACGCGGTTCTCTTAAACGAGCGCCTTGTCCGTGATGACGTTTATACATCCATTCATATAGAGGAGTTCTCTCACGAGGCACGAGACACCAAGCTGGGCCCGGAGGAGATCACCCGTGAGATACCCAACGTAGGTGAGGATGCGCTGAAGGATCTTGATCCCGAGGGTATCGTACGCAAGGGTACTGAGGTAAGAGCAGGTGACATCCTGGTAGGTAAGGTAACTCCCAAGGGAGAGACCGAGCTTACCGCAGAGGAGCGCCTCCTTCGCGCCATCTTCGGTGAGAAGGCAAGAGAAGTGCGTGACACCTCTCTGCGTGTGCCCCACGGTATGTCGGGTATCATCGTAGACGTAAAGGTATTCTCCCGTGAGAACTCTGACGAGCTCTCTCCCGGAGTAAATAAGGTAGTTCGCGTGTACATCGCGCAGAAGAGAAAGATCTCCGTCGGTGACAAGATGGCGGGTAGACACGGTAATAAGGGTGTCGTTTCCCGTATTCTTCCTCCCGAGGATATGCCCTTCCTTCCCGACGGTACACCCCTTGACATCGTGCTGAACCCCCTGGGCGTTCCTTCCCGAATGAATATCGGTCAGGTGCTTGAGGTCCACCTTGGTATGGCTGCCCGCAAGCTGGGCTGGAAGGTCATGACCCCCGTATTTGACGGTGCAAACAACGACGACATGGCTGCCATCCTTGAGAAGGCAGGTATGCGTCCCGACGGTAAGACCATCCTTTACGACGGCCGTACCGGTGAGGCATTCGATAACCCCGTTACCGTAGGTATCATGTACTACCTGAAGCTCCATCACCTGGTAGACGATAAGATCCACGCCCGTTCCACCGGCCCATACTCTCTCATCACTCAGCAGCCTCTGGGCGGTAAGGCTCAGTTCGGCGGACAGAGATTCGGTGAGATGGAGGTCTGGGCTCTTGAGGCGTACGGCGCGGCATACACCCTGCAGGAGATACTGACCGTTAAATCGGACGACGTCAACGGACGTGTAAAGGCGTACGAGGCTATCGTCAAGGGTCAGAATATCCCTCAGCCCGGTGTTCCCGAGTCCTTCAAGGTGCTGGTCAAGGAGCTGCAGAGCCTGTGTCTCGACGTTCATATCTTGGACAAGGAGGGCGAGGAGATCGAGCTCTCCGAGCTGGACGACGCAGATGCAAATCTGCCTAACTACATCCCCGAGGAGGACCTCGGCCCTGTAGTAGCTACCGAAGAAGAGATCAACGAATATTACGTTGAAGAGGAGTTTGACGAAAGCGATTTCGGCTCCGACTTTGACGGAGATGAATTTTAAGATAGGAGAAGATAGAAATGAACGATAATGTATTTGATTCCATTAAGATCGGTCTGGCTTCTCCCGATACCATAAGAAGCTGGTCCCACGGCGAGGTAACCAAGCCCGAGACCATTAACTACCGTACCCTTAAGGCAGAGCGCGACGGACTTTTCTGTGAGCGAATCTTTGGCCCTACCAAGGACTGGGAGTGCCTTTGCGGTAAGTACAAGCGTACCCGCTATAAGGGCAAGGTATGTGAGAAGTGCGGTGTTGAGGTAACCACCAAGAAGGTACGCCGTGAGCGTATGGGTCACGTTGAGCTGGCAGCTCCCGTATCCCACATCTGGTACTTCAAGGCGATCCCCTCCCGTATGGCACTTTTCCTTGAGGTACCTCCGAGAGACCTGGAGAAGGTACTGTATTTTGCGCAGTACATCGTTATCGATCCCGGTAACACCCCCCTTGAGAAGTATCAGCTCCTTGACGACCGTGAGTATAGAGAATACTACGAGCGTTATGAGAACGACTTCCGCGTAGGTATGGGTGCAGAGGCTGTTAAGGAGCTTCTCGCCGAGGTGGACGTAGAGGCCCTTTCCAAGCAGTTAAAGGAAGAGCTGACTACCGCCACGGGTCAGAAGAAGACTAAGCTTATCAAGCGCCTTGAGGTGGTGGAGAGCTTCCGTCTTTCCGGAAATAAGCCCGAGTGGATGATCCTTGACGTAGTTCCCGTCAGCCCCCCTGACATCCGTCCTATGACACAGTTAGACGGCGGCCGTTTTGCCACCTCCGACTTAAACGACCTGTACAGACGTCTTATCGCGCGTAATAACCGTCTGAAGAAGATGATCGATATGCGCGCTCCCGAGATCATTATCCGTAACGAGAAGCGTATGCTCCAGGAGGCTGTGGACTCCCTTATCGATAACGGCAGAAGAGGCAAGCCCGTTACAGGCCCCTCCAGCCGTCCTCTTAAGAGCCTTTCCGAGATGCTTCGCGGTAAGCAGGGACGCTTCCGTCAGAACCTTCTCGGTAAGCGTGTTGTCTACTCCGGACGTTCTGTTATCGTCGTAGGCCCTGAGCTCAAGATCTATCAGTGCGGTCTGCCTAAGGAGATGGCACTTGAGCTCTTCAAGCCCTTCGTTATGATGCGCCTTGTTGAGATGCAGAAGGCCACCAACATCAAGGACGCAAAGAAGAAGGTAGAGAAGGTAGCCCCCGAGGTATGGGACGCACTTGAGAACGTGATCAAGGATCACCCCGTGCTTCTTAACCGTGCGCCTACCCTTCACCGTCTGTCCATTCAGGCATTCGAGCCCGTTCTCGTTGAGGGACGCGCTATCAAGCTCCATCCCCTCGTTTGCTCTGCGTTTAACGCGGACTTCGACGGAGACCAGATGCCTGTTCACGTGCCCCTTTCCAGCGAGGCACAGGCAGAGGCAAGATTCCTTATGCTCTCTGCTAATAACTTCCTTAAGCCTGCTGACGGTCGTGCCGTTGCGGTTCCTTCCCAGGATATGGTCCTCGGTTCCTTCTACCTTACCATCGATAAGGCAGGCGAGCCCGGTGAGGGACACGCATTCCGCGATATGAACGAGGCTATGATGGCTTACGAAAACGGCGAGCTCGGTCTGCACGCGCCTATCAAGATCCGCGTGACAAAGGAGATCGACGGCGTCGTTCATTCGGGTATCGTTGATGCGACCCTGGGTCGTCTGATCTTCAACAGTCAGATCCCTCAGGACCTTGGCTTCGTTGACAGAACCGATCCCGACAAGCTTCTTGATCTTGAGGTAATGTTTACCGCAAGAAAGAAGGAGTTAGGTGAGATCGTAGACCGTTGTATGAAGAAGCACGGCTCCGCCGTTACCGCTCAGGTACTTGATAATATCAAGGCTATGGGCTATAAGTATTCTACCAAGGCGGCTATCTCCATATCGGTTGCGGACGTTCAGATCCCCGCCGAGAAGTACGATATCATCGCTCAGGCTGAGAAGCAGGTAGACGAGATCGCCAAGCACTTTGAGCGAGGCGAACTCACTGAGGAAGAGCGTTATAAGGCAGTCATTGAGATCTGGGAGCAGGCTACCAAGGACGTAGTCACCGCTCTTCAGGCAGGCTTTGACCGTTATAACCCCATCAAGATGATGTCCGACTCCGGAGCCCGTGGTAATATGACTCAGATGAGACAGCTTGCAGGTATGCGAGGACTGATGTTCTCCGCTACCGGTCGTACTATGGAGATCCCGATCAAATCTAACTTCCGCGAGGGTCTTAACATCCTCGAGTACTTTATGGCGGCGCGTGGTTCCCGTAAGGCTCTGTCCGATACGGCGCTTCGTACTGCGGACTCAGGTTACCTGACCAGACGTCTAGTAGACGTTTCTCAGGACGTTATCATCCGTGAGGAGGACTGCGGCACACGTAAGGGTATCTGGGTAAGCCAGATCACCGACGGCAACGACGTTATCGAGCCTTTAAAGGACCGTCTGCTTGGCAGATATATCATCGGTGACGTGGTCGACCCCGCAACGGGCGAGGTCCTCGCCTCCGACGGAGATATGCTTGACGAGGCACAGGTAAAGGCTATCGTGGGCGCAGGCATTGAAAAGGTATATATCCGTACCATCCTCGAGTGTGAGGCTCGTCACGGTATCTGTGCACACTGCTACGGTGCCGACCTTGCTACCAGTAAGAAGGTCAACGTAGGTGAGGCAGTAGGTATCATCGCGGCACAGTCCATCGGTGAGCCCGGTACTCAGCTGACCATGAGAACCTTCCATACCGGTGGTGTTGCGGGAGCGGATATCACCAACGGTCTTCCCAGAGTCGAAGAGCTCTTCGAGGCACGCAGACCCAAGAAGACTGCTATCCTCTCGGAGGTTGCGGGTACCGTTTCCTTCGACGAGATCAAGCATATGAAGAACGTCATTATCACCGATGAGTCGGGCGAGCAGAAGTTCTATCCCGTTGCCTACGGCACTCGCATCCTCGTAAATGAGGGCGACTACGTGGTGAAGGGTCAGGCGCTGACCGAGGGTAGCAAGTATCCTCAGGATATCGCACGTATCAACGGCCTTGACGAGACCTACGATTACCTCTTACGCGAGGTACAGAGAGTATACCGTATGCAGTCTGTTGAGATCAACGACAAGCACATCGAGGTCATCGCACGTCAGATGACACGTAAGGTTCAGGTAGAGAAGTCCGGTGACACGGATATGCTTGAGGGAACTATGGTCTCCAAGCAGGAGTTTGCAGAGGCAAATGCGGCTATCCAGGCACGCATCGATGCAGGCGAGGTAGGCCTCAGCCTTGCAGAGGGCACTCCTTCACTGCTTGGTATCACCAAGGCATCTCTTAACACCGATTCCTTCTTATCCGCGGCATCCTTCCAGGAGACCACCAAGGTTCTTACCGAGGCGGCCATCAAGGGTAAGGTAGACCACCTCTTAGGTCTTAAGGAAAACGTCCTTATCGGTAAGCTCATCCCCGCAGGTACGGGTATGGAGCGCTACCGTCAGGTAGACGTAGCCAAGGTCGAGCCCAAGAGCGAGGCCGAAGAGGCTCAAGAGGCGTAAAATAGAATAAAACCCGAACGGATATCCGTTCGGGTTTTTATTTCCCCCTTGACCTATCGGGCAAGAAAGTGTATAATATATTATGTATAGTAATAACTTTATGCCCAAGAGGTGGATAATGAAGAATAAATTATTAATGATCCTGATGGCGATAGCCCTTTTCATCCCAACGGTGATCGCCGTGGTGTATTATAGCTATATGTCCTCGACTCCCGTAGAGCAAAGGGAGTTTTCCAAGGTGGAGATAACCGGCTCGGATGAGAAGACCTTTGTTTTAGAGCGCGGTAACGACAAGGATGTCAACGCTGTGTTGGACTTCCTCGTGGGTATGAATAAGAACGCCGAGGAGATAGACTATAAGCCTGAGCTGGATGAGAAGTATCATCTGAAGTTCAAGTATTATCACTACTCCGAGGGCTTTTCCTACGATTATTACTTCCCCATGAACGATACGGGAGAGGGAATGACCGCCGGCGGCGGATACTACATAAACGACGAGGAGCAGGTGTATAAGTTAGAGGAGGGCGACGTTAAGAAGTTCGTTGCCACCACCTATGCGCGCTCCCTTTACGACGGTATCGGCCTTCCCGAGCTGAAGCTCTCGGGCGCTGAGGGATCTGTCGTTCCTCAGGACGTTGTGTGGACCTTCCGTGAGGTGGGCGGTGAGTACGTTAATTACGATACCTCCTATGAGGTCACCAAGGACGTCAAGACCTATGAGATAGCCGATAATTTCGGTATGCGCTTCACTTTAGAGCCCACCGTGTTCACCATGAAGGTGACTCAGGGCGGCAATCAGCTTTACGACGGAAACTACGCTGACTTCAGCCCTTCCCTGGAGCTTGATACCAGCAAGCCTGTTTCCATTGAGGTGAAGGCGCAGTGGGCAGAGGGGCTGTCCACGGGATACGCAGGTGAGGTGACCTACCGCTTTGATGCTAACCTTATCCCGCCTCCTACCTTTACTATGATGACCACCGAGTTTGAGGAGGGTAAGTTTACCCTTGAGCCCGGCAGCTCTATCTTTATCGCAGGTAAGGACATCAAGGATCCTACAGATCTGTCGGTTACCACCTCTGTTGACATCGGCTATGAGCCCAAGTGGTTCACCAACCCCGAAACGGGCAAGGTATATACCATCGTGCCTATCCCCGCGAGCCTTGACGGTAAGGATATCACAGAGATAACCGTCACCGTTGCAAGCGGCGGTACGGTAAAGGAAGAGACCTTTGCCTTTGAGGATGCAAACTTCTCTGTGCTCTCCGACGTAAACGAGGCTCACTTTGAGAGTGAGATGAAGGAGATAGTCGCCTCCCTCACTCCTGCGAAGGACGGAGCTATCTATATAAGCGGTGCCTTTGCCGATCCCGTGCTTGATGCGAAGTATAAGCCCTTACGCGGATTTGGCCGTAAGGCAGACGGTGCATACACCCATATAGGAGTTGACTTCAAGGAGGTCACCTCCGGTGATACCGTTCATGCGGGAGCCGCAGGTGAGATCGCGTACGTAGGTACTCTCTCCGGCGGTGAGAACGTAGTTGCTATCCACCACGGTCTTGGCCTTTACAGCTGGTATATGAATCTGTCGGTTGACGGCGGCGTTATCGCAGGCGAAAAGGTGGAGGTCGGATCTATCTTAGGTAAGTGCATCAACGGAAAGAATCTCCACTGCTCCATCACGGTAGGTGACGTACCCGTATCTCCTTATAAGTTCTGGGTATTCACCACCTCATATCAGGATTTCCTGCTTCTTAAATAACAATATAACAAAAGAACCTCTGCAAAGAGGTTCTTTTTGTTACGTTATCTCTGTTTATTGGCTTGATCATAACAGTTTGATCATTTTTAGATAGGCGATGGAGTCAGAGCCGCCTTGTTTGTAAAGGTGTTTGCGTTCGACGCAGTTGACATCATGCCGCATACGCATGTACTGTAAAAAGGCCTCGTGCTCCTCTGCGGTAAGCCGAATCTCATTTCTGCCTCCGAACAGCTTGATGATGAAGGGATGCTTCTTTTCAAAGTCTGAAAGTCGCTTAAGTAATTCTTCGTAATTCTGATCTGTTTTTTCGAGGTTAAAAAGACTGTCATTTTCTATCTCAAAAAAATCTTTATCAATAAAATCCGGAAGTGTCATATTAGGGTTCTCCGTTTCTGTAATAACAAATTAAAAAAGTGCGTGGCGGAGCCACGCACCGAAAAACGCATAGCTCCGAAGTCGTCGCCAAACAAACTAATTCCGCATAGCACTAAGCATGCAAAACAGAGTATGCATTTTTACCGAAAAAATACACACTTAGTTTATGCGGAAAAATATTTAGTTTGCTTGGCATAATTAGTATATCACACTTTTTGTTTTTTTACAACTGTTCGCAGAAAAATGCTGTTTGGCTGGTTACACATTTTCTTTCCGTTTCCATTCGTTTAAAACAAAAAAGTGCGTGGCAGAGCCACGCACCGAAAAACGCATAGCTCCACTTGTCGCCAAACAAATTTAAATAGTATTAGAGCATCTCTGCCACAACCACTTAACGGAGTTTGCGTTTTTACCTAATTCCAAAGTGATTGTGGGCAAAAAAGAGGTATATCAATATAAAAAAGGAGATACCAATAATACTATTTATTAAATTTGTTTGGCATAATTAGTATATCACACTTTTTGCTTTTTTACAACCGTATAATTTAAAATGCGTCTTATTGCGGGCGACTCGTGAGTCGCGCCTACAAAGTTTGACGGTTTCACCTATTATATCTCCGTGATAAAACCCGTAGGGGCGACTCACGAGTCGCC
>JAZQCR010000054.1:0-5622 GCA_045546375.1 Eubacteriales bacterium
TCGGGGGAGGTGGCAACCGCTTGTCGGTTGACGGAGGGGGCGTAACATCCGCGAAGCGGATATATCACATTTGCCGAAGGCAAATATATCACACACCGAAGGTGTATATCACATCGCCGAAGGCGATATATCACTGCACCGTAAGGTGCCGCCTGTCATCCTGAGCATTGAGCGAAAATCTGCCTTCCCAAAAACGGTCTCGGATCTAAATAAACAATTGCATATTTTGCCTTTTTGTGCTATAATCTATTATGTATAACTATAGATATATATAATAAGCGTTTTCGGAGGAATTAAATGGATCTGATACAGTCGCTGATCCTTGGCTTCATCCAGGGTCTGACCGAGTTTTTACCCGTGTCCAGCTCGGGGCACCTGACCATCTTCAACGTGCTTTTCGGCCTTGAGTCGGGGGACGACATCATCGCCTTTAACCTGCTTTTGCACCTCGGCACCCTTATCGCGGTGTTCATCGTATATTTTAAAGACATCATATCTCTTATAAAGAGCGCATTTTCCCTGCTTGGCAAGCTCTTTACGGGCAGGCTGAAAAAGGAGGGCATCGTAGGGGATGAAAAGTTCGTCCTGTGGGTCGCGGTGGCCACCCTGCCTTTAGTGGTACTGAAGCTCCTTGGCCTTGACGAGGCGGTAGAGGCCCTCTCCACCAGCATTCTGGCGGTGGGCATCATCCTGCTCTTCAACGGCATGGTCCTCTTCTTCTCGGACGGCTTTGCAAAGGGAAAAACGCAGATCGACGGTATGAAGTGGTATAACGCCCTTGCCGTGGGCATCTGCCAGATGTTCGCGGTACTGCCCGGCCTTTCCCGCTCGGGCTCCACCATCACGGGCGGTCTCTTAAACGGCCTTGACAGACAGCAGGCTGTGCGCTTCTCCTTCATTATGTCCATCCCCGCCATACTGGGCGCAAGCATACTTGAGGTGCCCGAGCTCTTCAGTCAGTCCACCTCTGCAGACCAGTGGGGCGTGTACCTTGCGGGTATGGCGGTCTCCGCTATAGTGGGCGTCGGCGCTATGAAGTTCCTTAACTACATATCAAAGAAGAGCAACTTCCGTATGTTCTCCTACTACTGCTGGGCAGCAGGCATCCTGGCTATCCTGGCGCACGTTTTTGAATTCAGATTTGTATAACACTTTAAAGCCTCATCCACCAACGAGATGAGGCGCCCCTAAGGTGATAACGTCCTATGTTCGTCGGTCCCCCTTCTCCCACAGAGAAGGTGCAACGCTACCGCGAACTACAGAGATCAAGAATATTAAGTTTCACAAAATAATATCTCGAGTATTTAATGCCGGATACGATCCTGCACCTTCTCTGTGGGAGAAGGGGGACCGTTTTGCGTAGCAAAATGGTGGATGAGGCTTGAATACAAAAAAACGAAAGAAAGTTACCAATGGCAACGAAAAAGAATACTAAATCAACGAAAACAAATAAACGAGCGCCCTCAAAAAAGGCGCCTCAAAAGAAGAGCGCGCCTTACGAGGAGAGCCTTCTCTACCAGTGTCTGCCCTATATCCTCATAGTGCTGGCGCTGATGCTGGGTCTCTGCCTATTAATACCCACACAGCTGGGTATCTTAGGCGGTGCGGTGTCCTCACTCTTACGGGGACTCTTCTCTGTGTGCGCGTATATCTTCCCTCTGCTCATTTTGGTGGTGGCGCTCTTTATGCGCCGTCTTGACGGCAGAATGGGGGGCAAGGGCTTTCTCGCATTCCTTTGCCTTTCCATGATATGCGTGCTGTTAGAGGCCTTTTGCGTGACCCATACCCCTACCCTTGACCTCGGCGTCCTTTGGAGCGACGGTATCAAGCTCTCGGGAGGCGGAGTCCTGGGCGGGCTTCTCGGCTGGGTGCTCTTATCCCTTACACAGAAGGTGGGCACGGTGATCATCGCCATCGCCGCCCTTATCCTCTGCGGACTTTTACTCTTTGACGTGACCCCCCATAACGTATGGGTCTTTGCCCGCTATAAGGCGCATAAGCGCCGCGAGGCTATGCGCGAGGCAAGAGAGGCACGGCCTCCCCGTCAGAGGTATTCCTTCCGCGTTGAAGAGCCCCGGGAGGAAGAGCCCGAGGAAAACAAGAAAAACGACATCATCGCCGAGAACGAACGCATCGTAGCAGATCTTGAAGAGAAGATGCGTGATGTGGCCGTGCCCGAGGAAGTGGCAGTGACACCCGAGGTAGCGCGCGTAGGCGAAAATGAGAGCGGCGAGCTGGATCTTGACCGCATTTTCGACGACAAGGAGCCTGCGCAGGAGCCCGTGGAGGTGCCCGAGATAACAAGGACACCCATCGAGCCCATAAAGGAGGAGCCCAAGCCCGAGCCGAAGGCTGTTCCCGTGCAAAGAAGGTACGAATTCCCTCCCGTTTCCCTTCTAAAGAAAAACACCAACAAGTCTACTGCCGAGGGCGACGAGGAAGCGAAGCAGAATGCAGTCAAGCTGGTAAGGACCCTGGCCAGCTTCAAGGTAAATACCAAAATTTCCAACATATCGAGAGGCCCTACGGTCACCCGCTACGAGCTGGTGCCCGAGGAGGGCGTAAGAGTTCGCTCGGTGGCCAACCTGGTGGACGACATCGCCCTTTCTCTTGCTACGGGAGGCGTGCGTATCGAGGCGCCCATCCCCGGTAAGAGCGCTATCGGTATCGAGGTGCCCAATAAGGTGGTGGAGTCGGTAGGCCTTCGTGAGCTTATCGACAACGACGAGTTCCGCTATGCCAAGAGTTCCCTCACCGGCGCTCTCGGAATGGACGTGGCGGGCACTCCACGCTACTGCGACGTGGCGAAGATGCCTCATATGCTCATAGCAGGTACCACCGGCTCGGGTAAATCGGTATGTATCAACTCTATCATCGTTTCCCTTTTATACCGTAATTCCCCTGACGACCTGAAGCTCATACTCATCGACCCCAAAAAGGTCGAGTTCAGCATATATAACGGACTGCCCCATCTGCTGGTCCCCGTGGTCAGCCACCCAAAGAAGGCGGCGGGCACCCTTAACTGGGCGTGCATCGAGATGGAGCGGCGCTTCGAGCTTATCGAGGACGTGGGCGTCCGTGACATCAACGGCTACAATGAAGCCATAAAGAACGACCCCGACAGAGAGTATCTGCCCAGGATAGTCATAGTCATCGACGAGCTGGCAGACTTTATGATGACCGCCCCCGACGAGGTGGAAAATTCCATCTGCCGTCTTGCGCAGAAGGCAAGAGCCGCAGGTATGCACCTGATAATCGGCACACAGCGACCTTCGGTTGACGTCATCACCGGTCTTATCAAGGCGAACGTGCCTTCCCGTATCGCCCTCACCGTAGGAAGCCAGGTGGACAGCCGAGTTATCCTTGATACGGTAGGCGCGGAGAAGCTCATCGGCCGAGGTGATATGCTCTACGCCCCCATCGGCTGTACAAAGCCTATGCGTGTGCAGGGCGCCTTCGTCTCCGACTCGGAGATAGCGTCGGTAGTTGACTTTATCAAGGATCAGATGGACGAGGAGAACGTCTACGACCAACAGGTGGTAGAGTCCATCGAGAAGGAGGCAGAGCGCTGCGGTACCAAGGGCAAGGGCGGCGCATCCGCCGAGGGTGACGGCGGCGAGGACGACCCCCGCCTTATGGAGGCGCTTGAGGTGGCAGTTGAAAGCGGCAAGATCTCTACCTCCCTCTTACAGCGCCGTATGTCCATCGGCTACGGCAAGGCGGCGAAGCTCATCGACCAGCTTGAGGCCCACGGCTGGGTAGGCCCTCCCGACGGCCCAAGACCCAGAGAACTGCGTATCACAAGAGCGCAGTTTATGGAGATGGCGCTGAACTCGTCGGAAAAATCCGACGAGTAGCGATATAAATTCCTATGAAATTTGCGATATACCTACGGTGCGATATATCACTGCGTGATATGATATGTCCCTTCGGGACGTGCCGAGGAATTTATATCATATCGCATCGCCAAAGGCGATATATCGCGTTCACTATGTGAACATATCGCTTTTGCGAAGCAAAAATATCGCTTTTCGCATAGTGATATCCGTCCTTCGGACGGGTGAAGGTTAGTGTAGAAAAGGCGTCGCCTTGCAACATCACTATCCCCAAACCTATTATAAATTCATGTCCAAAAATTTTTGGAGGTGAAGGAACCTTTTTATAAAAAGGTTCCTTCGAAAACAATCATGTCAAGATTGATCGCAATAGACGGGCTGGACGGAAGCGGAAAAGGCACCCAGTCCGAGATACTGTATAATTACCTGAAGGAAAAAGGCGTAAAGGTAAGGATGCTATCCTTCCCCACCTATGAGGCGCCTGCCTCCACCCTGGTGGACTTATATCTTAAGGGAGGCCTCGGGGACAAGCCCGAGGACACGGGAGCATACGCGGCAAGCGTCTTTTTCGCCTGCGACCGCTACGTTTCCTACCGCACCGACTGGGAGAAGGACGTCCTTGAGGGCGACACAGTCATCATCGCCAACCGCTACACCACCGCAAACGCGGTGCATCAGCTCTCCAAGCTGCCGAGAGAGGAGTGGGAAGGCTTTCTTAACTGGCTGTGGGACTTTGAGTTTGGCAAGTTAGGCCTGCCCGCACCCGACGACGTTATCTATTTAGAGGTGCCCCCGGAGGTGTCTATGTCTTTGGTTGACAGCCGCGGCAGGGAAAAGGACATCCACGAGCTGGACGCAGATCACCTAAAGAACAGCTACGCCGCCGCCCTTTACTGCTCGGAGCGTTTAGGCTGGCACCGCATATCCTGCGCACCTGAGGGTAAAATGTTACAAAGGGAACAAATTTCCCTAAAGATCCGTGAAATTTTAGGAGTATAATTATGGTATATATCTTACTTGCCGACGGATGCGAGGAAATAGAGGCGCTGACCCCCTACGATATGCTGCTGCGTGCAGGCATAGAGGTCAAGACCGTTTCCATGAACGCCGAGCCCCGCGTCACGGGCGCTCACGGTATCACCTTTTCGGCGGATACCACCATGGACGAGGTAAAGGACGTGCCCGAGATGCTGGTGCTCCCCGGGGGTATGCCCGGCACCACTAATCTGGACAACGACGCCCGCACCCATAAGATGATAAGGGATACCCAGGAGTCGGGCGGATACCTGGCGGCTATCTGCGCCGCGCCTATGATACTCGGCTATTCTGGCTTCCTCGTTGGCAAGACGGTCACCTTCTATCCCGGATTTGATAAATTTATGATAGGCGCCACCCGTGATGAGTCAAAGAAGGTCATCACCGACGGCAAGGTCATCACCGCCCGCGGTATGGGCGCCGCAGTGGACTTCGGCGCCGCCCTCATCGCCGCCCTCAAAGGCGACGAAGCCGCCGAAAAGGTAATGAAAAATATCCGCGCGTAGCGCCGAGCTTCTCGGCGCAGCGATATAAATTCCTACGGAATTTGCGATATACCTGCGGTGCGATATATCTGTTTCACAGATGCGATATGTCCCTTCGGGACGTGCCGTGGAATTTATATCATATCGCATCGCCAAAGGCGATATATCGCGTTCGCTATGTGAACATATCGCATTTGCCGTCAGGCAAATATATCGCTAATAATTAATTGCGATAGAGATGTAACACCATCTCTATCCCCCAACCC
>JAZQCR010000055.1:0-4457 GCA_045546375.1 Eubacteriales bacterium
AGCGGTCTTCGTATGCACGGTAGTATTCTTTCATTTCCATCCCCCCTATTTTTGAATGTAATATAATATAACATAAAACCTTTATTTTTTCAATAAAAATCCCATTACTGCTTGATTTTTCCCATATAATCTTATAAAATGGTGTTAGACATAAAAACTTACTTAGCGATGTATTACAATGAATGAATTAAGAAAAAGAGTTAAAACGGTTATCGTTGACCTTGACAGAACGTTGTTGCGCACAGATAAAACAATATCTTCTTATACAGTGAAAGTGTTGAAAGCGTGCAAGAAAGAATCAGTTAAGGTTATGATTGCAACCGCCAGACCCTTGCGCGACGTAATACAATTTCAAAAAATGATTGGGTTTGATGGGATGACCGTTTCAAACGGCGCGAGGGTAATTTGCACAGAAACAAAGAAGGAGTACGGTATCTGCCAAAAGAGCGCAGAACAAATACTAAATCTTCTCGAGCATTATCCCGACATACGAATAACCGTTGAAACAGGAGACTGTGCCTATTCTAATAAGCCCATAGAGGACTATGAGACGGTCATTTGCGACGATTTGATGGATATTGTTGACCGTGAAGGCGTATTAAAAATACTCGTGCATATTGACAAAGAAGAAACCTTGTCGATCGTTGAAAAGGTAATATCGAAAGATCTCTATTACACTGTTGCACACGGGTATTTACTGCAGATCATGAATAGGTCTGCAACGAAATGGAACGGCATAAAAGAAATGCTGAACATCAGCGGATGTTCACCGGATGAAGCGGTTTATTTCGGCGATGATAACGATGATATTGAACCGATTAAAATGTGCGGGATAGGTGTCGCAGTTTCCAACGCTCTTGATGAAGTAAAAGCCGTGGCTGATTACGTCACGGATAGCAACGACGAAGACGGCGTTGCAAGTTTTATTGAGCAGAATATTCTTGATAGACTATAAATTGTATAAATACATGGGTATATGAATCTATGAAACTGATAGTGACTGATCTTGACAATACGCTCTTAAGAAGTGAAAACAGCATATCCGAGTACACCGTCAGTGTTTTTGAGAGGTGCAGAGGCAAGGGCATACTCACGGCTTTCGCGTCTGCGCGTGCTGAACACGCCATGTTGCGCTTTATTGAAGCGATAAAGCCGGATATGATCATTTCAAACGGCGGCGCGACGGTTAGAGCAAACGGCGAGATCATTTACAGGAATGCATTGTCAGGGGAAAACGTATATAATATTGTTGAGCTGTGTAAGCATTTTACGGGCGGTAATGGCTTGATCACCGCCGAGTGTGATGACGGCTACTATTGTAACTTTGTGCCGAACGATCCTGACCGTCGCGCGGCTTCCGCGTATTCTGATTTTGCTGATTTCAGAAAACCCTCATACAAGATCACGGCAGAGCTTGAAAACGAAGAATGGGCACAAAGGATAGCTGAGTCGTGCGACTGCTCAATGACGAATTTCTCGGGTGAGATATGGCGCAGATTTGCAGCAAAATATTCTGACAAGAAAACTGCTCTCAAAAAGCTCACGGAGCACTTGGGAATCAAAATGAATGACGTTATTGCATTTGGAGATGACCAAAATGATCTTGAAATGCTGAAAATGGCGGGTACGGCGGTAGCAGTGGACAATGCCATTGCCGAGGTGAAAGCCGTGGCTGATTACGTCACAGGCAGCAATGACGAAGACGGCGTTGCAAGATTTATTGAGCAATATATCCTTTCAAAACACTAAAAAACGCTCTCTATGGAGAGCGTTTTTTTATATCTCATATTCTTTATTGAATTCAAGGACTTTGCCGCCATTTATATGCTCGCTGAATAAAAGCGGGTCCTCGGAATTGGAGGCAAACATATCGTAGTGATTGGGGATATTCACGGCCGCGCCTATTTTCGTGGCTGTTATGAGCGCTTCCTCAACGTTCATATTGCCGAGGCGTCCGTTTATGCAGATAAAGGTGTAGTCGGGGGTGAATCGCGAGATCTCAAAGAGTTTTTCGTTATAGAGGGTATCTCCGCTGAAGTAGAGGGTCTTTCCCTCGGCTTGAAGGATGACCCCGAATGCCTCTACCGTATGGTCGGCAAAGACAGCAGTTATCTTCATCTGCCCGATAGTGATGCTGTCGCCTTCCTTAAGGGCTTTAGCATTGTTCTTTCCCATTTCGGAAAGGACGGATAAGCCCTCCTCGGTGGTGAGGAAAAACTGCTTGTTGCTTATCTCAGTAACCGTATCGGGATCCAGGTGATCTAAGTGATTATGAGTGCAGATCACCGCATCACACTGTATATCCCTGGGGTCAATGGGGATAGGAAGGGTGCGGGGGCGTCCCGCTACGCGGTTGACGCTGTCCGACAGATACGGGTCTATAATAACGGTGGTATCACCGCTATTTACGATATATCCGCTCTGGCCTAAGAATCGGATCCTCATTGTTTGCCCTTTCCTCCGTCGATATAGATGCTCTGACCTGTGATGTATCTGCCCTCGTCGGAGCATAAGAGGCTCACCATACCCGCACAGTCCTCGGGCTCTCCGTAAAAGCCAACGGGGATGGAGGCGGTGACCTTCTTCGCGTACTCCGCGTCTGACAGAGCCTCTACGTTTCTGTCGGTATATATTACCCCGGGAGCCACGTTATTCACCGTGATGCCGTAGGGCGCTAACTGCAGGGAAAGGGAGTGCACCATATTGGTCTGCGCCGCCTTGGATGCGGAGTATACCAGCATATCGGGGTGAGGCTTGGCTTCCTGTACCGAGCCGATGGTGATTATCCTGCCCCAATTTTCCTTCATCATATGCTCGCTTACCGCCTGACAGAGCATCATGGAGGAAACGAAGTTACAGTTTAGCTGCTCATAGCAGGCCTCGGTCGTTATCTCGCGCCAGGGAGTGCGGTACTGCAGGGATGCGTTCAGCACCAGGACGTCAACGTCCTTTACCTTTTCGCATAGCTCTGCGGTCTTTTCGGTGTCACAGAGATCGCTGATAACGTACTCTGCCACACCGCCGCTCTTATTTATTTCTTCGGTGAGTGCCTTTGCCTTATCCTCGTTAACGGCGCCGTGGATGATCACCTTGAATCCGTCACGGGCAAGGCGCAGGGCTATGGCTCTGCCGATGCCTCGGGTAGAGCCGGTAATAAACGCTGTTTTCATATCTTCACCTTATAATGCTGTTTGAGTGTCATTGGGGTCGCCGTTGCGTGCCATATCGTATTCCTTCGACCAGTCGAGATCGCGGTATTCCTCGCCTCTGGGGTCTGTCTTGATCCATTCGAGAAGCATATCCAGCATCTCTTCCGTCCAGGTATTTCTGTCTATCTGTGCAGTGGTGAACCTACCCTGACCTATCATCTCAAAGCCGAAATCGTCCTTTACGTGGGTCTTGGCCGCACCCTCTACAACGTCCGCCACAAGGTGCGCGGGGATGAAGAGCACACCGCCGCCTGCGCCGAAGACTACGTCACCGGGCAGACACACCGCGCCGCCGAAATTGGTGACGGTGTTATATCCTGTCATAACGAACTCGCGTATGGGGGTGGGGTCGATGCCTCGATAGTAAACCTGCACGTCGGGTACCTGCTTCATCTGCTCCACGTCACGTACACCGCCCCAGATGACTGCACCGCCGTTGCCCGTGCGCTTTTTGACAGCGGTGGTGAGGTTTCCTCCGAGGAAGGTGCCTTTGTATATCTTATCGTACATATCGCAGACCACCACGTCCCGCTCAACCAGATTATCTATTACCCATTGGTTGTAGTTTCCGCTTCTGCCGTCCTCTGCGCCACGCGCAAACATAAGCTCGTGCAGATCGGGACGGGTAGGGCAGAAGTTGCAAGTGACGGCTCTGCCCACCAGTTTTCTGCCGTCGTCGTGAAGAGCCTGCATGGGCGCAAGACCTCCTCCTACGAACTGATTCTCATACCCGAGGACGTAAATGGGCTTCCACACCTCCTCGAGGGTCATGCCGTAAAGGGCGTCTAAGTACTTGTCCGCTACCTTGGGTCTGCCGTCGGGCAGACGCTCACCCTCCCATTTAGGTGTCAGGGCAATTATGCTTTCTCTATCGTTAAAATGCATCTTTAGCTCCAAATCCTGTCGTTTGAAAATTCCTTATTCCACTCGTCCGTGGGCTCGAAGTATCCGGGGATATTTGGATTAATATGCTCTCGCAAAACATCCTCGTTAAGATCGTCGAAGCCGAGACCCGGCTTCTCGGGCACCTTGATGAATCCGTTCTCGAAGAGAGGATTCTTTATGCCGGTTACCATGTCTGCCCACCAGGGCACGTCTACCGAGTGGAACTCCAGGGCCAGCACGTTGTGCATAGCCGCCGCAGTATGCACCGCCGCCAGGCAAGCAACAGGGCTCTCCGCCATATGTATAGCCGTAGCAACGCCGTACTCGTCTGCGATATCGCCTATCTTCTTTAGCTCCAGGGCG
>JAZQCR010000056.1:0-8028 GCA_045546375.1 Eubacteriales bacterium
AAGACTCGTTAATATACGAATCTTCTCTTTTCTGTTGCTCTGTGGGTTTGGGCTACTGCCCAAGTGCATTTGTACTTACAAATGCGATGCCGGTTCTTAGCTAAATTTAAAAGAATTCTATTTTCTCCGATAAGAACAACACACTTTTGGTGCTGAGTTCATTTTTTATAAATATTATTTGAAAAATATCCCATTATAATATCCCGTAGATCCCGCGGCAGCGTCGCACCTTCCCTAAGTGAGGGAAGGGGGACCGTTTTGCGGAGCAAAATGGTGGATGAGTATGTCGGGAGCAGATTTTTGCCAATGGCAAAAATCATCCTTTTTTCTTCTATCTTTGATATAGGTTTATTATTAATTATTTCTCCGTGTTTGTAACATTTCGGGATTTTTCGCGTCTATATAGGTAGAACGGTAAAAACAATAAGGAGAAAAAATATGAAAGACTTTTTGTGTACCTGTGCATTAATACTTATGGTATTAATGATCTTTTTGTTTTCTATGTCATCCTGCCTTAGTGAATTTGCTTTTGGTACTCGTCCGTCCCTTTGCTCGGGTGCTTCGGAGTACTCTATGACCGAATGTCATTTGTGAGGCAGACTATAAAGCAGGTTGCTTTTGGTCATATTACGACTATGCAACGTAATAAGACGATGCACTTCGGTGCATCGTCCTTTTACGTACGGTTATTTGTTAAACAATCTTCTGAAAAATCCCTTTTTCTTTTCTTGAGCGGGAAAGGGTTCATCTAAAACCCAAGGTAGCTCTATATCCATAAGGGATATTGTGAAGTATTCGCCGGTTTGTTCGTTTGGAGAGGAGAACCCGTCTGTGACCGTGACGGTCAAGGGAAGCTCGTCGTCCATAGTTATCTCAGATTCACCCATTGTTTCGATTCTTCCGCAAACCGTATAATCGACGTCGATATAACTGATGGAACTATGGTTTTCTGTGCTCATAGCTTCATCCGGCTTTGATATATCAACGCCGAATTCCTTTAGAAACGCCGCGGTTTTGGGGAGCTTTTCGCTAATCTGCGCATAGTAATTGAGACAGCAAACGCAGCTGCACAGAGAATGCGTTTTGTAGTATTCTCACGTTTTAAGAGTATCTACGGAAAAAACATAATCGTTCTTTTTTATAGTCGTCATAGGAACCTGCCGTGTCTTCAGTTAATAAATCCCAATTTATAAATGACCTTCTGCATAGAGAGGTTATCCTCTTCCGTTCTTATGGTGGGGGTACGGCCGCTCGACAAAATATAGTCGGTAATGAAACGGCAGAGTAGATATGCGTAGCCCTTATTGCGATAGGGCTGTGCTGTGCGCACGTCGGAGACTTCCCATCTATCAGCAGAGTATTTCTCGACGCAGGCGCGTGCTACGGGAATCCCATCTACGAAATAACAGCAATATACCGTGCCTTCTTCGCAGACCTCGTTCCATTCAGACTCAGTCAAATTACGCTGACCGCATAACGTTAAGTGCTCGTTAAAAAGGGAAAGCTCACTCTTATCAAGCCAACGTATTTCGGCGGGGAATGTGGTATTACTTATCTCACCGTCGTAACGGTAGATGATCTCAGCCATTGTTGTATTCGCTTACAGCTCGCGCAGAGCTCTAATGACCGCTGAGGGGTCATTTGCCTTAAATACAGCGCTTCCCGCGACGATCACGTCAACGCCTGCTCTAACCAGTTCGGGAGCATTTTCGGGGGTAATTCCGCCGTCTGCTTCGATTAAAAAGTCAAGTCCCATCTCCTCGCGCATCCCTCTGATAGCGCGGATGGAATCCACCGTGTGAGGGATCAGCTTCTGTCCGCCGAAGCCCGGCTCTACGGTCATGACCAGCACCATATCGCAGAGGGAAAGGAGCTCGCGTATCACCTCGGGGTCGGTCTTTGGTTTGATGGAAACGGCTGCCTTTATGCCCGCCTCCTTAATAGCCTTAAGGGTCGCCTCGGTGTCTTCGCACGCCTCGCAGTGCACCGTGAGAATGTCCGCACCTGCCTTAACGTAGTCGTCAATATAGCGGATAGGCTCATTTATCATCAGATGCACGTCGAAGACCGCGTCGGTCACGGGACGGATTGCGGAGATGATGCAGGGGCCCAGAGTGATATTGGGCACGAAAGCGCCGTCCATAACGTCGATATGTATGTACTGCGCTCCCGCGTCAGCCACCTTCTTTACCTCTTCGCCCAGACGTGAGAAGTCGGATGCTAAAATGGAGGGGGATACTATTGCCATGATTTTTGTTCCTTTTCCTTGTTAAATCTATCGTTTTTTTAATAAGTGTCAAAGTATTCTTTTTCCCATAAGATAGAAAGGGAAAACCCGACGGCGCGGGGTGTGCACCGAAGTGCAAAGTAAAGGACGTGGGATGAACTATGCCCATTCCCGCCGTCTTATTGCCGCCTGATGATATATCATCAAGCGGTTTTGTTAAATATATATTACTTTTTGCAAATAATACATATCGCGTGAGCGGATATACCTTCCTCGCGGCCTGTGAATCCCAAACGCTCCTCGGTAGTTGCCTTAACGTTGATCCTTGCGAGATCGCATCTCAATACCCGCGCGATGTTTTCTTTCATCTCGGGTATGTAGGAAGCTAACTTGGGTTTCTGTGCGATAAGGGTGGCGTCTACGTTGCCTATCTCGTAGCCACGCTCTGCCATTATCTCGCAGACTCTCTCGCACAGTTTAAGGCTGTCCGCCCCCTTATAGGTCATATCCGTGTCGGGAAAGTGCTTTCCTATGTCGCCCTCACCGAGAGCGCCGAGGATAGAATCCATCACCGCGTGGGTAAGCACGTCTGCGTCCGAGTGACCGAGCAGTCCCAAGGTGTGAGGCACCTTGACCCCTCCTAAGATAAGGTCGCGTCCCTCCACCAACTTATGCACGTCATATCCGTGCCCTATGCGAATATCGCTCATTTTGTTTTCCTCTTTTCAAGAATTCTTTCTGCCGTCAGCAGATCCTCGGGGGTAGTTATCTTGATGTTCTCATATCCGCAGTCTACGAGCTTTATCTTAAAGCCCAAGGTCTCTACAAGGGAACAGTCGTCCGTGCCGAGAAAATTGTCCTTCTTCGCCGTATAAGCGGCGGCGCGGTAGATCTCTGCTCTGAAGACTTGGGGGGTCAGCGCGTTCCAGACCCGTGCTCTGTCGGGCGTAGACTCGATGTAATTTAGGGCGGTGGCTATCTTCACCGTGTCTTTGGCGGGGCAGGCGGCGCAGGCGCAGTGGTATTTGTATGCCGCTTCAACTGTCTTCACGATATTCTCATTCGTTACAAGTGGCCTTGCACCGTCGTGAATGGCGATATAATTACACTTGGGGCTTAGCTTGCGCAGACCTGCAAAGACGGAATCCTGCCTTGTCTCTCCGCCCTTGACTACCGCTTTTACCTTCTTGAAGCCGTAGTCGTCAGCGAACTGCTTATAGGAGAGCATCTCATCCTCCTTCGCCACGATGATTATCTCGTCGATAAGCTCGCAGGCCTCAAAGGCGAGTATGGAGCGCACCACTATGGGCATCCCCGAGAGGATGAGCATCTGCTTTGTGGTGGCGCTGCCCATTCGTGTTCCGCTTCCTCCGGCTAAGATTATCGCCGAGGTGAAGCGCTTCTTTTTTTCGCTCTTATTTACGATGGCGTTGATCACTTTTGAAAAGATACTCACGTTTACCCCACGTAGCTGTTGATAAGTTTGATAGTGTCTATCATAGCGTATTCATAAGGATTGTAGTTTGGATCTCCCGCACCAAGGGTAACGGTGATGTATTCGGTGCCGTTCACGTCCACCACGGTGGCAAGGCAAAGGCGGGCGTTAGGCGTGTAACCGCTCTTGCCGCCGAGCAGGGTAGCGCCGTCCTTGAATTTGTTTTTGGTGAGGCTTGCCTGCTTCTTGAAGACCGTACTCTTGACGGTAAGTCCCTCGGGGTATATGCTGTCTGCGGGGATGGTGTAGCTGTCGGTGGTGAATACGTCGTAGAAATCGGGATTCTGTAAAGCGTATTTCAGCATGATCATCAGGTCTTCCGCCGTAGAGATATGCTCTGGGTGGTCGAGTCCTGTTACGTTGCGGAAGGTGGTACCTGTCATACCCAGCTCCTCTGCCTTCTTGTTCATAAGCTGGACGAAGGCCTGCTCACTGCCGCTGACGTGCTCTGCCAGCTCCATTGCGGCGTCACCTCCCGAGGGGAGCATAGCCGCGTAGCAAAGGTCTAATATAGTGACAGTCTGTCCCGGTTTAAGGTCAGCTACCGAAGCGTTCTGTGATGCAAGGTATTCGGCGCTGTTGCCCGTTACGCGTACCGTCATATTGGGATCAACGTTTTCTAAAGCCACCAGTACCGTCATTGCTTTGGTAAGAGATGCGGGGGGCAGCTCTGCGTCAGGATTCTTGTAACAGATGGTGTTTCCCGTGGAGCGGTTCATGACAAGAGCGGCACGGGACTCGATGCCTGCCTCCTCTTCTATTTTGAAGGAGTAGCTCTCAAGGTCGATGGGCTTTTGCGCGTCTGCCGGGCTGTACTCCATCATAGGCTCTACGGTGGGAGACTGCGCCTCCTCCTTGTTAAGGGAAAAGGCGGTTATGAAGATAGTGATGATAAGCAGCACCACCACCGTCATGGCGGCAGGTATCTTCCAGAATTCGATACCCTTCTCGTAGCTCTCGCTACTGCGCTCGTATGCCTTGTCTATAGGTGAGTTGTTATTCATTCTTGATGCTTCCTTTTGATGCCAGTGGGTTTTTTTCCATGGCGTTTTCTATCTGCACGTTGCTGACGTGGGTGTATATCTGGGTGGTATTTAACTGCTCGTGTCCCAGGATCTCCTTCAGCACTCTTACGTCCACGCCTCCCGACTGATACATAAGGGTGGCGGCGGTGTGACGGAGCTTGTGGGTGGAATAGTTTTTATGCCCGAGGCCTGCGGCCTTCAGATACTTGTAGACTATATTCTGCACCGACTGCCTTGAGACACGCTGACGCGACCGTGAAAGGAAAAGTGCGTTTTTGTCGGTATCCTTTATGTTTTTTACGGTGCTTCTGTATTCTAAGTAATCGGTCAGAGCCTCTCTGCAGGCGGAGTTTAAATATATGATGCGCTCCTTATTGCCCTTACCGACAACCCTCACCGAGCGAAGATTCTTTTCAAGGTCGGATAGATTGATGCCCGTAAGTTCCGCCAAACGCATACCGCAGTTTAAGAAAAGCGTCACGACACAGTAGTCGCGCAGGCGCTGAGGATTCTTTTTATCCTCTTTTATGCAGTCGAGGAGCTCGAGGCTTTCCTCCAGGGTCAGGTATTTTGGCAGGCTTCTTTTTATGGTAGGGGACTCGATGTCGGCGGCGGGGTTATCCTTCATACACCCTTTAAAGGCGCATAAATACTTGTAGAAGGAACGGATGGCAGAGAGTTTTCTCGCTCTTGCTCTCGACCCGTTTTTTCGCTCGTTTGCCGCATAGAGCAGAAAGCGGTATATGTCCTCCTTGGTTATCTCCTTCACGAAGTCGATGTCTACAGGGGAGAGGTCTATCGACTCAAACTCCTCGCCCATAGTGGGCTTGCCCGACCTGTCCGCTATGAGAAAACGGAAGAACAGGCACAGATCCGTGCAGTACTGCTCTACGGTCTTTGGCGAGCGGTTCTGTACGGTGACCTTATATGCCGTGAAGTCCTTTAGCACCCTCGGCAGAACGTTCATGCCCTTCCTCCTTTTTGTTAAATATTGTTGAATAGACTTGCATTATCCTTCGCAAGAAGATATAATTATATATATTATACTACAAAAATCGGAGTTTGTAAAATATGTTATTATCTTTTTTGAAAAAAAACGGCAGTATGATAGTAAAATTAATGGTAAATCAGCTTGGAATGGCGATTTTCGGCTTTTCGGTCATCGGCGCTATCACGATGTACGCAGGTGAGGGGAGCGACAGCGGCCTGCTTATCGGAGTAGCGACCGCTGTATCCGTGCTGTTCTACTCGTTTATTATATTTGTTATCACAAATGATGTCGGCGCGTCGGATAAGATACGCGTGGACGCAGGCAGAATGGAGCGGGATAACCTGCTCGGGCTTAAGTGGGCTCTTTGCTCGAATATCATTAACTATATTCTTGCAGTAGTCATTCTTATTGCCCATTTTGCAGGGGCTGACGATCTCTACGGTACGGTAGCGCCTATTACAGCGCTTATTCAGGCGCCTTTTATGGGGCTTCCCAGCTTTATGCCCAATAATCCTTTGGCTTTCTTTATAATGCCTGCAGTGCCTACTGCCGTGTGTACTCTCGGTTATTACCTCGGCTTGAAGGGCTTTCTCTTTATCCCCGAGAAAAAGAAAAGACAGTAATAGATACCCCCTCCGCTCTCATAAAATGGCGCGGAGGGGATTTTTTTGCGTTCTGTTAAGGTAAGTATACAATTATTCTTGTTTATAATACTTTTCACCGCCACGGGAGTGGCGCTGTATTTTATTTTGGACGATCTTCACTCGGGGCCTTTTGATTATTCAAACGTTGAGGTCTTAAGCGGCGGAGTTCAAAGGGTCATAGTTATCGATCCCGGTCACGGAGGCATGGACGGCGGCGCGGTGGCGGCGGACGGCACACTTGAAAAGGATCTCAATCTGGCTATAGCAAAAGATGTGGCGCAAATCTTGAAATACAACGGATTTCGTGTTATACTGACAAGAGAGACGGATACCATGCTTGGCTCGGGCGAGGCGGGAAAGCTGAAGCGCGCAGATCTAAACGAACGGCTTAAGATAGCCGATGCCGAAGGAAACGTGCTTGTCAGCATCCATATGAATAAATATCCCGATTCCAGACCAAAGGGTCTGCAGGTGTATTATTCTAAAAATAATGCCGACAGTCAGCCGCTGGCCGAGTATATACAGAGCACGGTGGTCGCCACACTTCAGCCTCAAAATAAGCGTAAGGTAAAGGCGGCAGGCTCGGAGATATTTATATTAAATAAAGCAACGGTACCTGCAGTGCTTATAGAGTGCGGGTTTCTCTCAAACGAAGAAGAATTATCGCTTCTTAAAAGTGAAGATTATCAGCGGCAGCTGTCATCGGTAATCGCCGTCGCCATAATGAACGGAGTTTCATAACCTATCGATCGCGCGATAGCGAGCCTTCCCCCATGGATAGGGGGGAAGGTGGCACGCGTAGCGTGACGGATGAGGGGTTGAATATAGGAAATGCGGAGTATAAAATGAAGGGTCTGAAAACAGTATATGTATGTTCCGAGTGCGGACATACCGAGAGCAAATGGAACGGTCAGTGTCCCTCCTGCCATGCGTGGAACTGCATGGTAGAGGACGTCATCGCCGACACGCCAAAGACGGCAAGCGCCAAGCATCCCGCTACAAAATATAAGAACGAGCCTGTGCTCTTTGACGAGTACGACATACCCGAGTACTTCCGTACGGGAACGGGTATGGCGGAGCTTGACAGAGTCCTGGGCGGCGGTATCGTCAACGGCAGCGTAGTGCTTCTCTCGGGTGAGCCGGGTATCGGTAAGTCCACTCTGCTTCTGCAGATCTCGGGTGCTCTCGGCGCGGGACGTAAGGTGCTCTACGTATCGGGAGAGGAGTCTAAGGGACAGATAAAGATGAGGGCAAAGCGCCTGCAGGTAAGCGGCTCCACCCTCTATCTGCTTACCGAGACAAACGTGGACGCCATCATCTCCGCTTATGAAAAGTTAAAGCCCGAGGTCATCATCATCGACTCGGTGCAGACTATCTATTCGGACACCATCGCCTCCGCCCCCGGTAGCGTCACTCAGGTCAAGGACGCGGCGATGAAGTTTATTAATATCGCCAAGAATGAGGGCGTTTCCGTGCTTCTTGTGGGACACGTCAATAAAGAGGGCTCTATCGCGGGGCCTAAAGTCCTCGAGCATATGGTGGATGCGGTGCTTTACTTTGAGGGTGAGCGTCAGCATATCTACCGTATTATTCGCGCTATCAAGAACCGCTTCGGCTCTACCAACGAGATAGGCGTTTTTGAGATG
>JAZQCR010000057.1:0-7327 GCA_045546375.1 Eubacteriales bacterium
CCCGAACAGGAAGGTGTCCCCGCAATCGACGTCCTCGCACAACCAACAGCGAAAACCGCATAAAAAGTAATAACCGGAAGGTTTTTACACCTTCCGGTTACATACCACCCACCAATTCTCCGTTAAGAACATCACGGAAAACGCATTGACTTTTTTTATTTAAGAATTGTTAAGAATAACATAAGAAAAATTTAGTTGATTAACTTGATCCCTTTTGGTAAAATATACTTACAAATAAACGAGTAAAGGATGAAGATATGAAAGCAAAAAGAATTATCCTTTTTCTTATAGCCTTGACGCTTCTTGCCGCAGTCATCGTTACCGCCGCACTTGTTTTATCACAGCTTAGGGACGAGATAGACATCAGTGAGACCGCAAAGAAGGTATTTGATGAATTTAAAAGCAAGGCATTAAACGGCGAGGTCACCGAGCTGAATAAAAAAGAAAAGAACGTGGCAGACAGATTCAGCGAGGTGGAAGACATCTGCCTGGACTCAGCCGGCGACATACTCCGAGAATATTCAAGGGCAACCGTAGAGTACGGTCAGGCACTTGACGCCCTTAACCAATACTATCTTTTTCCTGTCGACGAAAAAGACATCAACGCCCTTATTGAAAGAATAGTAGCGATCGAGGAAGGAAGAAACGCCTACAGTGCGGCAATGTCGGAGGCTGACCCATTAACGGCAGTGTTGCTGTGTTCAAGGGTAGACCGAGAGGATTCCGCATATTACTCAAGATCAAAAGACATCGTAAGCAGGCTCCTTGACACAAACGCGCTCAAAGCGTACGTTTACGAGAACCTGTCCAAAAACAGAACTGAAAGCACTGTCAAAACACTACAGTCCCTTGACCATATGTGGGATAAAGATAATGAAGTCAAAAGCCTGTTGTCCTTCTCGGAAAGCTATAAGACCAATCAGGAAAATACCGTTACGTATAAAGGCCCTATTGAGATTCTAAGCACAAGAAACCTTATGGCTTTTCCCGACGTAGTTTACGCCCCAAACTCTCAATACGCCAATTCCTATGACTCTTCTCTCATAACTGCGAAGGAGTTTAAGAGTATACTCGCACAGCTCTATAATAATAACTATATACTGATCTCATTAGCATCCATCACCTCCGACAACCTTTACGGCATTCAACTTCCCGAGGGAAAGAAGCCACTGGTATTCATAGCAGAAGACCTAACGTATCCTAATGCCAATAAAGGCAGTGGGATCTGCTCTTCCCTCGCTGTTGACGAAGAAGGCAAGCTTTGCACCCTGACTAATTCCATAAAGTCGTATGATAACGAATCTGTCCTTATCCTTGAGAGTTTTATACGCGAAAATCCCGATTTCACCTATAAAGGTGCAAGAGGGTGTATAAGCCTCACAGGCTATAGCGGCATTTTCGGCTATGACATCGGAAATGACGACGGTAGGGCGAAAGCAAAGGAGATCGCAGACATTCTTAAAGCTGACGGTTGGACCTTTGCCTGCCACAGCTACAGCTACGCCGATATGCATAAAGCCTCTCTTGATACACTCAAATGGGATACCGAAAAGTGGGCAGAACAGATAGAACCTGTCGTTGGCAAAAGTGAGATATACGTTTGGCCCTACGGTTCTCACGTCAGAAGCGGAGAAAAGTTCAACTACCTTCGTGAGCACGGATACCGCACTTTCCTGGGACAGGGTATCACTCCTTATAAGTCGGTAGAAGGTGACGGTACCGCCGTCTTTTTTGACAGAAGATCTCTGACGGGATACGCGCTCCGTAACTACAATCAGGAATATTCACACCTTTTCGATTCTAACGAGGTGTTAGATGACATAAGGCCGAAAAAAGAAGAGCAGGAAAGTTAATCCTGCTCTTTTTTAATTAGAATCATCCTTCCGTACCATAAAATTGACAGAAGCTGCATCACTACAGCAAGTATGTAAATACTGACCGCACCGGGTAAGGAAAGATGGACCGAAACGGCCGCGCCCCAAATTATCATAGACACAGATATAAACTGATATACGTGCGAGAACCACATTGACGTGAATACAGTTGCCACAATACCGCTGACTGCTATTGCATACACGAAGAAATAGCCCGAAAAGGCGCAGTCAGGTGCGACAATCTTAAGCACGCAGAAGATAACAGCAGCAACAAGCCACGGGATACCCGAGGAAAGCAAGGTAACAAACGCACGGTTCTTTACCCTCTTTACCTTTGTATTCTTCTTACGCTCGGTAGATACCAGGTCGTTTAAAGTGACCCCGAAAAGTTCAGCCAACTCGGTCAACACCAAAACATCTGGAATTCCCTCGGCGCGTTCCCATTTTGAGACTGATTTATCAGAATAATTGATCTTCTCGGAAAGCTCTGACTGGGTAAGCCCTACTTCCTTTCGGTAGTATGCTATATTATCAGCTATTGTCTTTTTAAGGAGATTTTCGTTCATTTAAAGCCGTTTCTACTGTGGGTAGAGTTCCTGTTTTTGTCTATAGAATTTAATAAAGGCAACAGCCTCTTGATTTTTCAACAAAAAGAAGTTATAATTAGAGTAACAGTATGATATCATATCTTTGAAGAAATTTCAAGAAGATAACGGAGGTAAATCAATGAACAATTTCGAAATTTTTACCGACTCATCCTGCGACCTTCCCGCAGAACTCTTAAAAAAGCACAATATCCACGTTCAGCAGCTGGACGTTACAGTCGACGGGTGCGAGCCGGTTGCCAATAATGAGCTTAACATAAAGGAGTTCTACAACGAACTGCGCTCGGGTAAATGCGCAAAGACCAATGCGGTCAGTATGCAAGCCTTTAAAGACACGATGCGTCCCTTTGTGGAGGACGGTAATGACGTCCTCTATATAGGCTTCTCCTCTGGACTTTCAGCTACCTATAACAACGGTAGACTCGCCTTGGATGAACTTAAGGAGGAATTCCCCGAGCGAACTCTCATATATGCAGACACCCTCGCAGCTTCATTAGGACAAGGCATGATGGTGGTATATGCCGCAGAGCTTCGTGAAAAAGGCGCCTCCATTGAGGAAGTACGTGATTTCGTAAACGAAAAGCGTCTTAACATCTGCCATCAGTTTACAGTGGACGATCTCTTTTTCTTAAAACGTGGAGGCAGAGTAAATTCCGCCACCGCAATCGTCGGCTCAATGCTGGGCATCAAGCCTATCCTGCACGTTGACAATGAAGGGCACCTTATCAGCATCGATAAGACCAGAGGAAGAAAAGCGGCAATTACGGCGCTCTTTAAAAGAATGAAGGAAACTGCCGATCTTTCTGAATTTAAGCACGTATACATCTCTCACGGCGACTGCATTGACGATGCCCAGATTCTTGCCGATATAGTAAAGGAAGAATACGGCATCGACGAGATCGTAATTAACGACGTCGGACCCGTCATAGGCGCTCACTCCGGTCCCGGCACCCTCGCGCTCTTCTATTACGGTACTGAAAGATAAGCATAAAGCCCCGATCTCTGATCGAGGCTTTTCCATTTTATTCAGTGTTTACCTAACGCTTACTCCGTCAATACTTAATACAGTAAAAACGGAGTAGATAATGTATTACAGTAAAGTTGAGATATGCGGGGTGAATACGGCAAAGCTGCCTACCCTTACTGATAATGAAAAAAGTGAGCTGCTATTAAGAATAAAAGAAGGGGACCAGGCGGCAAGAGAAAAGCTGATAAACGGAAATCTGCGACTTGTGCTTTCGATAATCCAACGCTTTGCGGGAAGGGCGGATAATCCGGACGACCTTTTTCAGGTTGGTTGTGTGGGTCTTATCAAATCAATAGACAACTTCAACACCGACCTCGACGTGAAGTTTTCAACCTACGCAGTTCCGATGATAATCGGTGAGATCAGAAGATACCTGCGAGATAATAATTCCATAAGGGTCAGTCGAGCAGTACGTGATCTGGCATACAGAGCTCTCAGCGCAAGAGAGACGTTGAACAAAACGATGTCAAAGGAGCCCACCGTAAATGAGATAACAGAGGCTATCACTAAAGACGGATACGACTGTACTGAAGAGGAGGTCGCAGCCGCTCTTGAAGCTATAGTGGAACCAATTTCTCTATACGACCCCGTTTATAATGACAGCGGCTCGGGCGAGACCCTCTACGTTATGGATCAGGTAAGGGACAATAACAACCACGATGAGGTGTGGTTGGAAAGCATCGCTATTTCAGAAGCCATGAAAAAGCTGAACGAACGCGAAAGAACCATAATAAACAAAAGGTACTACAGCGGAAAAACGCAAATAGAAATAGCCGCAGACATGGGCATCTCGCAAGCGCAGGTATCAAGACTTGAGAAAACAGCCCTCGGAAAAATAAGGAAAGAACTGTAAAAAGCCCACATTTCGTGGGCTTTTATCAGTCTATTATACGTCGCTTATACTTTATGATACCCTGATAAGCAAAGAGAGCAAGAATAGCTGCCAAAATAACCAAGCATATAACGTAGATAACAGTGTTGCTGCCACCGTCCTGAGTCTTAAGCTGTTCCCAGCAGGAATTCATATAGCCTGTGCTTTCAAGGTCCATATTTACAAATACCTGCTCCTTAACTTCCGTTTCGTAAAGAAGCGTGTATGCATCAGGATGGATCTCTTCATTTAAGAACGAAACATATTCGGAATTCTTATAAACTGCGGAATGAGGACAACCGTAGCAAATATACTCAGCGTTAGCGAGAGCTACCTCGGGATCGAGCAGGAAATTGATATACATAGCCGCGGCCTGCTGATTCTTGGATGCCTTGGGTATACACATAGCGTCAACAAAGAAGTTGGTTCCCTCCTTCGGATGATAGAAGGAAAGGTCTTCGTTTACCGAATACATGGTAAAATAATCGCCTACGTAGTAAGGGGCGATAGCCGCCTCACCGGTCTGCATCTTATTGAATACCTCGTCCATTACGTAGCCCTGGAGAATAGGCTTCTGCTTTTCAAGAAGCTCAAGAGCCTCATCCCAATCAGAGGTATCGGATGAGTTGATATCCTGCCCCAGCGCAAACTGAGCCGTAGCAAATGCATCACGCGGATTGTTAAACTGAAGTATCTCACCCTCATACTTTTCATTAAAGAGAAGATCCCAGCTCTCATCCGCCACGTCTGCCTCGTCCACCTCGGTGGTATCGTAAACTATACCTACACGTCCGAAGGTATAGGGTACCGAATACCTGTTTTCAGGATCGTATGGCAGATTCTTATAGTCCTCGCCTATGTACTTATAATTCGGAACGCGACTGAAGTCGATAGGAGCAAGCATATCCTCGTCGATAAGCTTGTCGATCATATAGTCGGAAGGGATAATAACGTCATAGGACGCTCCGCCCGCCTTCAGCTTGGTATACATACTCTCATTGGAGTCAAAGGTCTCATAGACAACCTTAATACCGGTCAACTCTTCAAAAGCCTTGTTAACGTCATAAGAGCCTTCGCTTCCGTCCGAAATATATTCACCCCAGTTGTATACGTAAAGAGTTGTATTACTTTCCTTCTTATCGCAGGACGAAAAGCAAGATGCAATGAGGATGACAGCCGCACAAAATGCTGTAAATCTTTTCATTTTGCACCGCCCTTCTTATTCTTCTTTTCCTCCATAAAGGCAGGAACGTTGGAAAGGATCATCAGTATCAGTATGGTGATAAAGATAAGTGTGGAAAGAGCGTACATATCGGGCTTTACAGTCTTCTTAGTCATAGAATAGATGAGAAGAGGTAAGGTCTGGAAGCCCGCTCCCGTAAAATGGCTGATAACAAAGTCGTCGATAGACAGAGTGATCGCCATAATAAAGCCGGTGAAAATGCCGGGCATTATCTGCGGCACCTCAACCTTTAAAAATGCCTGCAGAGGTGTACAGCCAAGGTCTAAAGCCGCCTCCGGAAGATTCTTATCCATCTGACGGAACTTGGGCAGCACCGAAACGATAACGTAAGGCAGGTTAAAGGTCACGTGAGCTATAAGCAGAGTCCAGAAGCTAAGGTTAGACTGGGCGCCCACTAATCTACCGATAAAGACGAAGAGCAACATCATAGATACACCCGTTACTATATCGGGGTTCATCATAGGAACGTTGGTCACGTTAAGCACGGCGCTTTTAGTGACCTTCCGTCTGAACTTATAAATACCTGCCGCCGCAGCAGTGCCTACAACCGTTGCTATGATCGCGGAAAGAAAGGCCAGTATCAATGTATTAAGCAGTGCGTTTACCGCATCACTGTTACGGAAAAGCTCTTTATACCAATAGGTGGAAAAGCCCTCGAAAACGCCCGTGCTCTCGCCCGAGTTAAAGGAAAAGAGCACAAGGATGGCGATAGGTGCATAAAGGAAGAAGAACACGAGACCGAGAGAGATCTTAGATAATATCTTCATACTATCACACCTCCTCCGTCCTCATCCGAGAACTTATTCATAACCGCCATACAAAGAAGGATCAGCACCATAAGCACAAGGGACATGGACGCACCGAGGTTATAGTTATAGTTACTCATAAACTGACGCTCTATGGTATCGCCGATCATATCGTAACTTCCGCCACCCATCTTCTGTGAGATATAGAAGGTGGAGATAGACGGAACGAATACCATCGTGATACCCGAGATAATGCCGGATACGCTTAAAGGAAGCGTTACCTTAGTAAGCACCCGGAACGAACTGGCACCAAGGTCCTGAGCCGCTTCGAAAAGCCGATTGTCTATCTTTACCATAGCGGAATAGATGGGCAGGATCATATACGGCAAATAATTATAAACCATGCCGAGAATAACCGCGCCCGGAGTATTGATGATATGCACGTTAGGAAGGCCGATGGACGAAAGTATTCCGTTCAAGAAGCCTTCATCCTGTAAAATTACCATCCAGGAATAGGTACGTATAAGCAGATTCATCCACATAGGGAGCATAATGAGCATTATAAGAGTTCCCTGACTGCGAGCCTTGAATCGGGAGATAAAAAACGCAACGGGATAGGCGATGATAAGACAAATGGCAGTAGCGATAAGTGCATAGCAGATACTGCGTATGAATATCATACGGTAATTGTGCTCAAGCAAAAGTCCGATATTGGCGAAAGTAAATGCTCCGTCCTTATCGGTAAAGGCATAGTAAAGCACAAAACACAAAGGCGCGACGATAAAGAGCACCGACCATACGATATGTGGGGCCGCCGCTAATTTACGAAGGGAGGATCTGCCCTTCATCCCTCTACCTCCACGGTAGCATCGGAGATGGTGTCCATCTCGTCCGAGAAGGAGCTGTAGTCACCGAACATACCGGAATACTCACTCTTGCGCATTACCTGAATCTCATAGGG
>JAZQCR010000058.1:0-9876 GCA_045546375.1 Eubacteriales bacterium
CTGACTCGTTACACCTTCAGCTGGTCTGAAGACTCTTACGCTGCCGCTACCAACCTGTTGGTTGCCGGCGACGTAGACGGAAACGGTGTAATTGACAGTACTGATACGATGTACTTGACTCGTTACACCTTCAGCTGGTCTAAAGACTCTTATGCTGCAGCTACCAACCTTATGAAGGCCATAGCTAGCCTCGAAGAATAATAGCAAGAACTCAAATTAAGAGGATGGAATTTTTCCATCCTCTTTTCGTTTTTCGCAAAAATAAGCAAAATCAAGCGGAAAATTTACATATTTGCGATAAATTGTGTGTATTCTCTTGAAAAGTTATAGTTTTCTTGTTAGAATTATAAAAACGGAGGTAATTATGGAAATTTTATTCAAAGACAGCGGTATCAACTATACCGAATCAAAGGACTCCTTCCCCTTCAACCCCGCAAGAGGACATTCCCCTGCGCCCTGGTTCATTCTTAATGAGGATGGCACCTGCATAAGAGCACACGGCGGACTGCCCGTGACCTTCACCCCCGCCAGCTATAAGGACTCAGGCATGGCGACACCCATGTTTTCCCTGGTTCGTTTTTCTTCGGGAAACGACTTCTGCCACGATCAACCACAAAACTACAAGTACGTTAAAGACCGTCCCCACATCGTGGGCGGCGTAAACAAGGATATAACCCCTGAGGCCCTTGCCACTATAGAGAGTGCCTTTGCCGCGGCAAAGCAGATGGGTGTAGCGCTGTGCCCCCGCTTTGGCTACTCCACAAGCTATGCCGAGGACGGAAGAGGCTGGGGCGTTGTCGGCACCGAGCCTAACGACATAAAATGGATAGAGCGACACATCGAGCAGGTGTGCGAGATAATAAACAGATATAAGAGCACCGTCTTTGCCGTTGAGGCAGGCATCATAGGCCCCTGGGGTGAGATGCACTCCTCTATGTACTGCACAGACGAAGGTATGCGAGACGTTATGAGGGCTTGGTTCAAGCACCTTGACCCGGAGGTGGCCCTTACCGTCAGACAGTTAAGATACGTGACCAACGCTCAGGGCATCACGGGAAAAGAGCTGCTTGAGCGCTTACCTCTCTCCGAGGACGACCCCTACTACCGCGTGGGTCTTTACAACGACGGATATATGATATCCGGCGAGGACTGCTATACCTTCGCTCACCCCAGTGAGGATTCGGGACAGATACTGCACCGCTGGGAGGCAGTTGAATTTATGAAGGAGCAGCATAGGCGCGCTCCCTACGGTGGTGAGATCGGATATGCCTCCTCACTCTCTTATATGCGCGACGGCACCGGGTGGCAGACCAAGTCGTATATCTATGATAATTCCTTTATCAAAGAGCTTTACGACACTCATCTCTGTTATCTGCATAACATCGTCGAAAATCACTTACCCATACGTGAACTGAAGTCTATGCACTTAGAGCACCGTCACGACTTCGAGGGAATGCCCGATATCAGCAGTTACTATGGCGAGAGCCTTTATAAATTCATTCTCGACCATATGGGCTACCGCTTCGTTTTACGCGATGCCAAGGTGGGAATAGGTGAAGACAGCATCATCTGCAAGGGAAAGATAGAAAACGTGGGCTTCAGTAATCTCTTCCCCAAGATGACGGCGGAGATCCTTCTTTTTGATAACACGAACGGCGTTACCGTGTATCCCTGCGACCTTGATCCCAGAAAATGGGAAAGCGCAACGGTGAGTGAATATGAATTCACCCTGCCCAAGCCCGAAAAACCCGGCGTTTATCGCGTTTGTCTGCGCCTGGCAACCCAGTCTGTGTTTGAAAACCAAAGCGCATATACGATAAAATTTGCCAACGAGACGGCGTGGGACTTCTACTACTGCGCAAACAGAATAGGCGATTTTAAAATTGAATAAAAAATGACAAAAGCTTCATATTGGAGCTTTTGTCATTTTTATTTAAATTAAACAGATTTTTTTACGGCTTTTCCCCTGCATTCGGCAAAAAATAATACAGAAAGGCAGGTGTAAAAACTGAAAAAAATCATTTGTATTTTTTTGACCCTTATATCGGTGCTGTCATTTACCGTAAGCGCAGTCGCTCACGACAAAAGCACACCGTACAACTGGTACTGCAAAAACAACGACAGTCATACCGCTCCCACCCTTGACGGATGCTTTGATTTCATAAAAAAGTATGACGCTTACTACGTGAATGAAAAGGTCGCCGACGAAAAGGTGATATACCTCACCTTTGATGCGGGGTACGAAAACGGAAACGTTGCCAAGGTGGCTGATGCGCTGGACGCACACGGCGCCAAGGGTGCCTTCTTCATTCTTGACAATCTTATCAATCGCTCGCCCGAGTTGGTGAAGCGCCTTTCTGACGGAGGACACACCATTTGTAACCATACGGCAAAGCACCACGATATGACCAAGATAAGAGATAGGGCGCAGTTTAAAAAAGAACTGACTTCCCTGTCAGAGGCATATTTTTCACTGACAGGCCGTGATATGGCGCCGTTCTACCGTCCACCCGAAGGCAAATTTTCCGAAGAAAACCTACAGTTTGCAAAGGAGCTGGGTTATAAGACGGTATTCTGGAGCTTTGCTTATGCGGACTGGGATAACGATAAGCAGCCCGACCCCGAAAAAGCTTTTCAAAAGATAATGGATCACACCCATAACGGCGCGATCATTCTGCTTCATCCAACCTCTGCGACCAACGCAGCCATAATGGACAGACTGCTCACCGAATGGGAAAAGCAGGGATACCGCTACGGCACTCTCGACGAGCTATGCTGAAGATAATATCGGTATTATGCTCCCTTTGCCTGCTTTCCGCCTCTGCAAGCCAACCGATCGAGGCAGGAAGCGTTGCGCTGACCTTTGACGACGGTCCCCACCCGGTGTATACACCGATGATATTGGATATTCTTAAAGAAAACAATATTAAAGCCACCTTCTTTATTATCGGTGAAAACGCGGAAAAGCATCCCGAGCTGATAAAAAGGATAATAGATGAGGGGCACGAGATAGGTAATCACACCTATTCCCACCCTCATCTTAAAAACATCGGGGAAAAGCAACTTACGGAAGAACTGAAAAAAACGGAAAAAGTGCTGAAAGAAAAATTTAACTATACGCCGTCCCTTTTCAGACCTCCCGAGGGCTACTGCTGCAACGCCGTCACAGACAGCGCAAAAAAGATGAGATATTCGCTCACCCTATGGGACGTGGACACCAACGACTGGGCACACAACCCTTCGGACAATATAGTGAAGAACGTGATGACGTCAGCAAAGGACGGCAGCATAATCCTCTGTCACGACTTTGTGACAAAGCCGAGCCCGACTCCCGATGCAATACGGTCATTCATTCCCAAGCTAAAGGCAAAAGGATATAGCTTTCTAACGGTAAGTGAGCTAAAGAAAACAGACCCGTAACGGGTCTGTTTTTATCCTCTGTCTTTAAAGATCGGCTCTTCCCTTTCCTCGGGCTCGTCCTCATCGTACGGATCCACCATTATCTCCTTTATCTTGGGCCAGGCGGCATAGGCGCTTATATACATACAAGCAGAGACGGTTATAGCGAAGGGCATCACCATACCGATAGGTAGGAAAACGTACATAAGCACGAAATTCAGCGCTATTACGCCGATAATGCACGCAAGGGCACCGATATTCCTCTTCATATTCAAAACGACGAAAATAAAGGAATTTTTAATGACCTTGGCGAGGGTAAGATCAAAGGTAGGGATAAGGATATAGATATAAAAGCGCATCACAAGGTAGATGACGAGCATACCGATGCACAGATACTGTATAATGCCTCTGTACACAAAGAGTATCTCCCAGATAAGCAAGGCGATCAGCGCAAGGTCGATGATGCCGAAGAGAAGCCCCTGGCGCCAATTCTTCTTAATACTGTCCCAAAAATCGGAAAGCAGGAAAAGAGGCTCGCCGCGGACGATGTTACGCATATTGTAGGTAACTCCCAGGTTCACAAGACCGAAGGTAAGGAAAAGCAAGAGCCCGAGAGCGAGGAAAATATACGTAGTGGTAGTCCACACCAGCATATTACCCTGGATACCCGTAACACCGTACAGCGCCGCAACGATGGGCGTTGCTTTGCCCGAGGTGACCAAGGGATGCAGATTTGCAAAAAGAGGATTGTAGGGTGTGGTAGTGGTATTGCCCGCGTATCCGCTCAACGCGAACAGGATGAAGAAAATGGGAAAATTACCGATAAACCACATAAGATTAAGCTTCACAAGAGCTCCGAACCTGCGTCCGAAGAGCTTGATGGCAAAGAAGGATTCTTTCTTACGCTTATCAAACTTCTCAATACCTTTATTGTCGTTTCCTTCGTTTAAAAAACGGTACAGATTAAATTTCTTTTTATTGTCCTTTGACATTATAAACATCCTTTACAAGAAGTACGTTACCGTAAATGAATAAAAGCCGCATAGGGTCAAAAGCCCTGCTAAAGAAGTAAAATCCCTAAGAAAGCAAAGCCCCTCGGGCTTAAACAGAGTCCCGACGGCAGAGGGCAAAGCCCTTGTCTGCGTACGATGACCGAGACAACGCATAGCGAGCAGTAAAAAGCCGTAGATATAAAAAACGTGAACGGCAAACAAAAATATACCCACTGAGCCGAGCCCCGAGTGCGCCAGGGTAAAAAGACGCCGTCCGTCCGAGACGGAACGCAAAAACAAAAATAACAGCGCCGCCGGAACGCAGTACACGGTAACGGATAAGGTACAGAGGATGACCATCGGCAAAAGCACAGGATAAATGCTATCCAAAAATGCGCCTAAAAACGCATCCCCGTATTCATAGCCCAAGGGGGCATTCCCGAAAAGGGCATAAAGCACCCGACCTACGCTTACTCCGCACACCACGGCCGCCATGCAAAGGGAAAAATGTGAAAAACGGAATCTGAACAATCATATCACCGTTTCACATTATGATTATTGTATCACAATTATGTTAACGAATCAATACTCTTTGGCTTGCTTTTATCAGTCTTTTGTTATATAATTAACCTATGAAGGACTTTTTTAAAAGCATCCCTACCATACATACAAAACGCCTGACCTTAAGAAAGATAGATATGAGCGATCTCGCGGATATGTACGAATATTCAAAGGACGACGAGGTGACCAGGTTTCTTCTTTGGGAAAGCCACAAAAGCATCAGGCATACAGCGGCTTACCTCAAGCTGCTCAAGAAATACTATGCTAAAGGTCTTTTTTACGACTGGGCGGTTATCGAGCGTGAAAGCGGCAGGATGATAGGCACCTGCGGCTTTGCCAAAATAGACGAGGTCAACAGGTGCGCCGAGCTTGGCTACGTGCTTAACCGCAAGTGCTGGGGCCGCGGCTATGCTCAAGAGGCGGCTCGGGCCGTTATGAAGATAGGCTTTGAGACTCTTGACCTTAAGCGTATCGAGGCCCGTTTCATGACCGAGAACAAGGCCTCTGCAAGAGTTATGGAAAAATTAGGAATGAGATTCGAAGGGGTAAAACGCGCATCCCTTTACGTTAAAGGCTCATTTCGCGACATAGGGTACTATTCGATATTACAGGAAGAGTTTATTTAAGGAGATCAACCATGTTTTGCAAATCCTGCGGAAAAGAGCTGGCGGACAGCACGGAAGTCTGTCCCTTCTGCCAAACTCCTACAAAGAAGAACGGGCATAGCATACCCGTCATTCCCGCACAAGCGCCGTCTCCCTCATACACCGAAAAGAGCAACGGCAAAACGGGTATTATCATAACGGCAGTCGTCTCTCTCGTCATTTTGGCGTTGACCGTCGGCATAGTGCTGACAAAGGGCTTCGGTCTCTTTGATAAAGAGAGCGCAAGCGAACACACCGACGCCGAGCACACCACCGAATGCTCCGAGGCAACCGAGCACAAGGAAATAGTGCCGCCGCAAAACGGCGACGGCATCCCTGTTCAGCCGATCTAAACGCGAACTTATGAAAGAGGTGTAAAAATGAAACGTATCATTTCCCTGCTTATCATACTTTCCATGTGCCTTTCCGCCTGCTCGGGCGGGCAGGAAAACGGCACCGACATCTCTGCTACCGAAAGCACGTCCCCTTCCGTCAACGCACCCGAGGAAAACAAGAGCGGCATAGACGAAAATAAGAGTGCTGCTGAAAACCTATATTCGTTATTATCAAGCACCCTTGACAAAGGAAACGCGACCCTCAAGTTTAGAGCGGAGAGCGATAAAACGACTTTACCCAAAACGGATCTTCTTATTGATCTCCGTGAACGGAGCTTCGTTATTGAATATGCCAAGCGCTATGGCTTGATGGACACGAAGGTAAATAACGTCAAGCTTGGCTTTAAGGACGGACTCCTTTATACAGTCGAACAAAACGAGGCAGGCAAGTTTTTCGGAGGGCAGATCGCCCTTGACGGTAAAGGAGAGTCATCGCTTTTCGAAACAGTTATAACTCTCCTCCAAAAAGAAAAAAATGATCTCTCGGGTATAGCAAAGTCCCTTGCCGAGACATGGCTCAAGTCAGAGGTGACCGATGAAGCCGTCGAACTTTTGTGCGCCAAGCTCAAGGACAGCGAGTGGATAGAAGAGAAAACAGACCTCGCGCTCACAGTTGACGGTGAAATAGCCACCTTCAGGATCGCCCCCGACCTATACGCGATCTCCGCGGAGATCCTCGCTCTCTTGAAGGACGGCATCAGCGAAGAGGGCTATAACGAAGCCCTCTCAAAGGCAGAAGGCTATAAAGAGCTTGCCCCCGTGGCGACCTTAGTCTTCTCCGACGGTATTCTGACAGAGATAACGGTTTCTCTTAATACTGCTTCGACCCTGAAGCTGACCCTCTCCGACCTCGGAACCACCGTTGTGCCCTTTGCCGAGCTGATAAACGTCCTTGATGAAGCGCACAACGGACATACCGAGTGCGTGGCGTGCGGTGACGAGGTGTACTTCTCCTGCTACTGCCGTTCCTGCGCAAATAAGCTTCTGTGTGCAAACTATTGCGGCAATCCCCGCGATAACAATAAAGAGTATTGCGCCGACTGCTATAGCCCCTGCAGAGAATGCGGCGAGAGACAGGCGGAGTATAACGGTTACTGCGAAGCATGCTATCACGTTTACTACTGCAACGAGGACTGCGGAAGACTGGTGACTCATTTTACCGAAAAGGCAGGCTACGGCTACTGTGACGAATGCTTTAAGGCATGCAAGGAGTGCGGTGAGCACAACAGAGACAAAGAAAGCGACTACTGCTACAGCTGTCAGAAAAAGTATTTCTGCGGAGTATGCGGAGTGAACTCCATTTCCCGCCGCTTTGATTCGGTAGGCTACTGTAACGACTGCTACAGCCCCTGTCCGAGGTGCAAAAAGCAGGGACTTGAGGAGTACGATGGCTATTGCCTCGTTTGCTTCAACGAAAAATACTGCAATATATGTCAAAAAAATCTTATAACTCACGATGCAAAGTACGGCGGCTTCTGCGACGAATGCTTTAATCCCTGCGCAAGCTGTAAAAAGCACAATTTCTCCGAAGACTCCGAGCTGTGCTTCGAGTGCGAAGCACCCTTCTGCCATAAGTGCCGTGAGAACCCTATCACACGCACCGCCTCAAACGGCAACGGCTACTGTGACGGCTGTTACGTCGCGTGCCGTGAATGCCGTAAGGATATGTGCGCCTTGATAGACCGACTCTGCTACGAATGCTACTACAATAAGTACTGTCACGAATGCGGCAAGAACGAGATAACCCACGGCCAGGGCACAGAGCACAAAACGTGCGACGAGTGCTATAACTGATCATTATCCATCATCCGTATGTATGGGAGATAAAATTTTACTTTACAAATATATGCCTCATATGTTACAATAAGAAAAAACGTCCTACGAGGTTTTTATGAAACGGATCATTTCTCTAATGCTGTTACTCTCCCTTTGCCTTTGCTCCTGCCTTGTAAAGAAGGTGGAGGAAACGCCCGACGCGGAGCTGATATACGTGAGCGAGCCCATAGAAGAGCTGCGCTACACCGTCGCCTTCAGAGAGACGGATGCAGACTTAGCATACGCCTTTGACTACGTTCTCGGCGAGGTGCTCGCCGACGGCACGGCGGCTAAGCTCAGTAAGGTTCACATAGGCGAGGATATGACGGACGGCGAGCCCCTCACCGACAAGATAAGAAAGAAAAATGACGGTTCGGTAGAGCGAGTAGAAGAGGCAGGCAAGCTGGTCATAGGCTATAACAAGCAGAATGCACCTCTCGCCTGGATTGACGCTTCTCAGAAGGCAGTAGGCTTTGAGCCCGAGCTGGCAAAAGAGATCGGCAGACGAATGGGCATCACCGTAGAATTCAAGGTGCTGGACTGGTCAAGGGCGGAGGGCAACCTGGAAAGCGGCGAGGTGGACGCCCTTATGTCCGCCTTCGTTTTCACAGAGGAGCGCGCAGAGCGCTTCAACCTCACGAGGACTTATCTCTCATCCTCTATGGTGCTTATCAGCCGTAAGGAAGAGCCTGTAGAGAGCCTTTCCGACCTTACAAACGAGAAAATAGCTGTAAGCAAGGGCAGTTACCAGGAGGCTTATCTCACGGAAAACGGCTTCACCCCCACCCCATACTCCACCACTACCAATGCGTACGAAAAGGTGAAGGGCAAGTCATGTGCCGCACTGCTTGCGGATAAAGCGTACGTTTACTATCTCGAGAGCGGACACAGGTGATCCGCCTTCACAAAACCGTCACCCATATATGACATAATTTACGTATGAACAAAATACAGACCATATTCTGCAGGCGGGAGACCAAGTATCTGATCACCAAAGAACAGATGGCGCGGGTACTGCAAAAAATGGGAGACAGAATAGTGCCCGACGAATACGGCAGGAGCACTGTCTGCAACCTATATTACGATACCCCGGACCATCTTTTGATAAGGAGATCTATAGAAAAGCCGGTATATAAAGAAAAGCTGCGGCTTCGCAGCTACGGAGTACCCAAAGCGGGCGGCAAGATCTTCGCCGAGATAAAGAAAAAACACAAAAAAATAGTATACAAGCGCCGTATCACCCTACCTGCGGAGGAAGAGGCAAATGCCGCCGCGGGAAACATCCCCGACGACTCACAGATAGGACGTGAGATACGCTATTTCTTTAAGAGATATTCCCCCTTAAAGCCAATGGTGTACCTCTCCTATGAGAGAGAGGCCTTCTACGGTGTTTCGGACAGAGGCTTCCGCGTGACCTTTGACGATAATATCTTAGCGAGGACCGAGAACCTGTGCCTCTCGGAGGGCTCATACGGAGTACCGCTGCTTCCCGAAGGGATGATACTGATGGAGGTCAAGTGCGAGGGCGCACTTCCCCTCTGGATGGCAAAGCTGCTTAGCGAAGAGAAGATGTACAAGACGTCCTTCTCAAAATACGGAACGGCATACATGCTGATACTGCAAAACAAACTTCAAGGAGAACTACAGAATGCAAAACTACTTTAAAGGACTTTTCGATTCCGAACTCCAGCAGGTAATAGAGCCCACTGATTTCCTTCTGTGCCTTGGCACAGCCCTTGTCTTAGGACTTATCTTAGCGGCAGTATATACCTTTAATACCAGGTATACCAAGAGCTTCCTCGTTACCCTTGCACTGCTTCCCACTGCCGTATGCGCAGTCATTATGATGGTAAACGGAAACGTGGGTACGGGCGTTGCCGTAGCAGGTGCCTTCAGCCTGATACGCTTCAGAAGCGTACCGGGTACCGCAAAAGAGATAGTGACCGTCTTCATAGCAATGACCTCGGGACTTATCTGCGGCATGGGATACCTTGCCTTTGCAGCTCTCTTCACCGTGATCCTCTCCGCCGCCCTCTGCCTTCTGTACGTTACCCCCTTCGGAAACCAAGG
>JAZQCR010000059.1:0-38036 GCA_045546375.1 Eubacteriales bacterium
TGCTAAGAAGCAGGACAGAATCGCTGCAGAGGGTGTCGTAGACATCATGGTTACCGAGGACGGTAAGACTGCGGCTATGATCGAGGTTAACTCCGAGACCGACTTCGTTGCAAAGAACGAGTCCTTCGGCGAGTTTGTAAAGGGTCTGCTCCGCACCATCCTTGCTAACCGTCCTGCTGACGTTGATGCTCTTATGGGCATGAATTTCGACGGCTCCGACGTTACCGTTGAGGCTGAGCTTAAGGATAAGACCTTCGTTATCGGCGAGAAGCTGTCTATCAGACGTTTCGTTATCGTTGAGGGCGCTATGAGCACCTATATCCACGGTAAGGGCGCTACCGGTGTTATCGTTAAGTTTAATGCTGACGATGCATTCGCTGCTACCGCTGAGTTTGCTGAGTGTGCAAAGAACGTTGCACTGCAGATCGCTGCTATGGCTCCTGCATACGCTAAGAAGGAAGACGTTCCCCAGAGTGCTATCGATGAGGAGAAGGCCGTTCTGATCGCACAGATCAAGGCTGACCCCAAGAACGCTTCCAAGCCCGACCAGATCATCGAGAAGATGGTTTCCGGTAAGATCGGTAAGTTCTACGAGAAGAACTGCCTTACCGAGCAGGCTTACGTTAAGGATGACAAGATGAGCGTTGGCGCATATGTTGCATCCGTTAACCCCGCTATCTCCATCGACTCCTTCGTTATGTTCGAGAAGGGCGAGGGCATCGAAAAGAGAGAAGACAACCTCGGCGACGAAGTTGCTAAGATGCTGAATAAGTAATCTTATAAATAGAAAGAGCACCGTGATCGGTGCTCTTTTTTAGTCCTCGAGGAAATGAGAATTGATAATGCAGTTTGCCGTTGCCTTGTTATTAGCTATCGGAATATCATATACCTGTGCAATTCTCAGCAGTGCCTTGACGTCGGGGTCGTGTGGCTGGGCGGTCAAGGGATCGGAAAAGAAGATAATAGCGTCTATCTCTCCCTCCGCCACCTTCGCGCCGATCTGTTGGTCGCCGCCAAGAGGGCCGCTCTTGTATCCCCATACGGGAAGCTTGGTAGCTTCGTTGATTCTTTTTGCGGTAGTTCCTGTACCGTAAAGACGGTGCTGTGATAATACTTCCTTGTTTTCCTTGCACCACTCTATCATAGCGGGTTTCATATTATCGTGTGCGATAAGTGCTATTCTTTTCATTTATATCCTTTCATTTACGAAAGGGCAACGGTTAAACCGTTGCCCTAAAATCAGAATTCCATTTTGCTTTCGATATAGGATGCGACCTCGGCGATGGGCAGGCGGATCTGCTCCATAGTGTCACGGTCACGAACGGTCACGCAACCGTCCTCCTCAGACTCGAAGTCGTAGCAGATGCAGAAGGGAGTACCGATCTCGTCCTGTCTGCGGTAACGCTTACCGATGGAGCCTGCCTCGTCAAACTCAACGTTAAACTTCTTCGCAAGGGAAGTGAATACCTCACTTGCCTTGTCTGAGAGCTTCTTGGAAAGAGGCAGGATAGCTGCCTTAACGGGAGCGAGAGCGGGATGCAGGTGCAGAACTACGCGAACATCACCCTCGGCGATCTCTTCCTCGTCGTATGCGTCACAGAGGAAAGCCAGAGCCACACGGTCAGCGCCGAGAGAAGGCTCGACAACGTAGGGAACGTACTTCTCGTTAGTCTCGGGATCGAAGTACTCCATAGGCTCACCCGAATGCTCAGCGTGCTGAGAAAGGTCATAGTTGGTCCTGTCGGCAATGCCCCAGAGCTCGCCCCATCCGAAGGGGAATAAGAACTCAAAGTCGGTAGTAGCCTTAGAATAGAAGCTCAGCTCCTCGGGATCGTGGTCACGAAGACGGAGATTCTCACGCGTCATACCGAGATTATAGAGGAAGTTAGCGCAGTAGTCCTTCCAGAAGGCGAACCACTCCAGGTCGGTATCGGGCTTACAGAAGAACTCGAGCTCCATCTGCTCAAACTCACGGGTACGGAAGGTAAAGTTACCGGGAGTGATCTCGTTACGGAAAGACTTACCGATCTGGCAAACGCCGAAGGGGAGCTTCTTTCTCGTAGTACGGGCGATATTCTTAAAGTTTACGAAGATACCCTGAGCGGTCTCGGGACGCAGGTAAAGCTCGGAGGTGCTGTCCTCGGTAACGCCCTGGTATGTCTTAAACATCAGGTTAAACTTTCTGATAGGGGTAAAGTCTGCCTTACCGCAGGAAGGGCATACAATGCCTTCCTTTGCGATGTAGTCAGCCATCTCCTCGTTAGTCCAACCTGCAGGATTAATGTCAAGGTTGTTTTCTGCGGCGTAGTCCTCAATGAGCTTATCAGCTCTGTGACGGCTCTTACACTCTTTGCAGTCCATTAAGGGGTCAGAGAAACCGCCTACGTGACCGGAAGCAACCCAAGCCTGAGGATTCATTATGATCGCGCTGTCAAGACCAACGTTGTAGGGCATCTCCTGCACGAACTTTTTCCACCAAGCGCGCTTTACGTTGTTTTTGAACTCAACACCAAGGGGGCCGTAGTCCCAGGAGTTAGCGAGACCGCCGTAGATCTCGGAACCGGGGTATATGAAGCCTCTGTTTTTACACAGGGCCACGATCTTTTCCATTGTTTTAGCTTCTGCCTTCATCTTATATCTCCTAAAATCTTATTGAATACTTAGTTATCTGTCGGAGCCTCGACGCTCTCTGTTTGGATGGCATAGGAACGATCACCTGAAACGTCGCTGTCGCTGGGCCACACAAACTGAACTATTATAAATGCTATCAGTCCGAAGATGATAAGCGAAATAGCAAACGAAAGAGCGAAATTCTTTACACCGTTCATAATATTACCCCCAAATCAATTCATATTATTATATCAAATATACGATTTCTTTTCAAGTATATATTGAAAAAATACTTAAAATATGGTACAATACTAAAAAATAAATACGCCTGCATAGTTAAATGGATATAATAACCCCCTCCTAAGGGGTAGTTGTGAGTTCGATTCTCGCTGCGGGTGCCAAATAAGAGGACTGCAAAAGCAGTCCTCTTATTTTGACTGATTATTCTTGTTTTTTACTTCTTTCTGTGGTATCATAATTTAAAAGAGGAGGGAACACCATGCCTTATAAGATCATAAAGACCGATCCGTACTTAGAGCCATATGAGTATGCTATAAACGAGCGTATGCTTGCTTATGCCGATACAAAGGGTAAACTGCTTAAAAAAGGGCAGAGCCTTATCGATTTTGCTAACGGTTATGAATACTTTGGATTTCACCGCGTGCGCGGCGGTTGGGTATACCGTGAATGGGCTCCTGCCGCAGAGGCTCTGTATCTCACTGGTGATTTCAACGGTTGGGACACCCGCTCTCATCCTCTTACTGCTCTTGAAAACGGCGTTTATGAGATAGAATTAAAGGGAAAAGACGCACTCAGGGAAGGGGACAACGTCCAGGTCATCGTTATTCACAAAGGTGAAGAACTGCGCAGAATCCCCCTCTACGCCACCCGCGTAGTGCAAAATGAAGAGGATAAATCCTGGTGCGCTCAGATAGAGGAAACACTTAAGCCGTATAATTGGAAGAATACTGATTTTAAGCCCGAGAAGACACCCTTTATCTATGAGTGTCATATCGGAATGGCAACTGAGGAGTACAAGGTAGGCAGCTATGAGAACTTCAGAAAGAACGTTCTGCCACGAATCAAGGCTCTCGGCTATAATACCATTCAAATAATGGCTATAATGGAGCACCCATACTACGGCTCCTTTGGCTATCAGGTGTCAAATTTTTATGCTGCATCCAGCCGTTTCGGCAGAAGCGAGGAACTAAAGAAGCTTATAGATGCCGCACACGGTATGGGCATCGCTGTTTTACTTGATATTGTACATTCCCACGCGGTTAAGAACACCAACGAAGGCTTAAACTGCTTTGACGGTACCGAGTATCAGTTCTTCCATGAGGGAAAAAAGGGTGATCATCCCGCTTGGGGCACCAAGCTCTTTAACTACGGCAAGGGTGAGGTCATTCATTTCCTCTTATCAAACGTTAAGTACTGGATGGAGGTCTTTCACTTTGACGGTTTCCGCTTTGACGGTGTCACCTCCATGCTGTATCACGACCACGGCCTCGGTAGTGCGTTTACTAACTACGGAATGTATTTCTCGGGAAATACCGATAACGAGGCGGTGACCTACCTGCAGCTTGCAAACGAGCTGATACATGAGATCAACCCTAACGCCCTGACGGTTGCCGAGGATATGTCGGGTATGCCCGGTATGTGTATTCCCATAGAGGATGGCGGTATCGGTTTTGATTACCGCTTGTCTATGGGTGTGCCTGATCTGTGGATAAAGATACTCAAGGAATGTACCGATGAAAACTGGGATATCTACAAGATATGGTACGAGTTGAATGAGCGCAGAAAAAGTGAGAAGAACATCGGCTACTGCGAGTCTCACGATCAGGCGTTGGTAGGTGATAAGACTCTCATGTTCCGCCTATGCGATGCGGCAATGTATACCGCTATGAGTAAGGGTGAACAAAGCGTCATCATCGACCGTGGTATAGCCCTACACAAGATGATCCGCCTATTGACTGCGCCCTTGGCAGGCGAAGGTTACCTTAACTTTATGGGTAACGAATTCGGTCACCCGGAGTGGATCGATTTTCCAAGGGAAGGTAATAACTGGAGTTATCACTACTGCCGCAGACAATGGAGCCTGGTTGATAACAAAGATCTGAAGTATCATTATCTCTGGGATTTCGATAAAGAGATGATCGCACTACTAAAGGATAATAACGTACTTGAACTGCCTACGGTCAACCGCTGGCTGCATCAGGACGATAAGGTCATAGTTTTTTCCAAGGGTGACTTGTTGTTCGTTTATAACTTCCATCCCACCAAATCCTTTGAAGGCTATTACATTCAGACAGGTGAAAAAGGGAAGTATAAGGTAGTTTTATCCTCCGATGACTCATCCTTTGGCGGGTATGACAGAGTGGATAAAAACTACGTTTATTCGGCTGTCAGCGACCCCTGCGGTATGATTGGCTTTAAGTGTTATCTGCCGTCAAGGACAGCTTTTGTTTTAAAGAAAGTGTAAAGAGAAAACCCGAAAGCATTACGCTTTCGGGTTTTACTTAATTACTTGTACTTACGCTTTCTTGCAGCCTCAGACTTCTTCTTTTTCTTAACGCTGGGCTTCTCGTAGTGCTCTCTCTTCTTGAGCTCAGAGAGTACTCCGCTTCTTGCGCACTGTCTCTTAAATCTTCTAAGAGCGCTGTCAAGTGTTTCGTTTTCTTTTACTCTAACTTCTGCCATTTTCTATATCCCTCCCCTCGCTCTTGCAGGAGAATAATCAAAATTCTCTTGTCAATTATACAATAATTAGTAAGGTTTGTCAATACTTTTTTCGGTTTTTCTCCGATATTGCAAGCCTTTTTTATTTAACTACGATATTGACCAGCTTACCGGGAACGTAGATCTCCTTAACAACGGTCTTACCGTCAACAAAGGTTGCCACCTTCTCGTTAGCCTTTGCTTGGGCGATGATGCTGTCCTTATCAAGATCCGCAGGAACCTGGATGGTACCGCGGAGCTTACCGTTGACCTGGATAGCGATCTGAATGGTGGAGTCAACGGTCTTCGCTTCATCATATGCAGGCCAAGCCTCAAGGGAGAGCAGGGTATCGTGACCGAGAGACTCCCACATCTCCTCTGTTAAGTGGGGAGCGAAGGGGTTCAGGATGGAGAGGAACGTTTCAAGCTCATCCACCGTGAGAGTGCCTACCTCAGCAATCTCGTTGATAAGAGCCATCATAGAAGCAATAGCGGTGTTAAACTTCATCTCCTCGATGTCCTCGGTGACCTTCTTAATGGTCTTGTGGAAAGGAGTCTCAAGAGCAGCGGTAACGCCCTTGCCCTTTGCCATCTCGCCAAGGTCTGCAACACGCTCAAGGAATCTCTTGCAGCCCTTAACGCTAGACTCGGACCAAGGTGCAGCAGAGCCGTAGTCACCCATAAAGAGTATGTAGGTACGCAGTGTATCTGCGCCGTACTCATCAACAACTGTGTTGGGATCAATAACGTTTCCTCTGGACTTAGACATCTTAACGCCATCAGCACCGAGGATCATACCCTGAGCAGATCTCTTTGAGTAAGGCTCAGCGCAGGGAACCTCTCCGATATCGTAAAGGAACTTGTGCCAGAAGCGGCTGTAGATAAGGTGACGGGTTACGTGCTCCATACCGCCGTTGTACCAGTCAACCGGCATCCAGTAGTTGAGCTTCTCTTTATCTGCGAAACAAGTATCGTTGTGAGGATCGATGTAACGAAGGAAGTACCAGGAGGAACCGGCCCACTGAGGCATGGTGTCAGTTTCACGCTTAGCGTCCCCGCCGCACTTAGGACACTTGCAGTTCACAAAGCTGTCTATCTTGGCAAGAGGAGATTCGCCGCCCTCACCGGGCTCGAAGTTCTCAACCTCAGGCAGTCTTAAAGGAAGCTCCTCGTAGGGAACGCCTACCATACCGCACTTGGGACAGTGAACGATCGGGATAGGCTCGCCCCAGTATCTCTGACGGTTGAACGCCCAGTCCTTCATCTTATACTGAACGCCCCTCTCACCGATGCCCTTTTCGCCGAGGAAATCGAGCATAGCCGCGATAGCGTCCTTCTTATTATCAATACCGTTTAAGAAATCGGAGGACATCATAACGCCGTCGCCTGCGTATGCTTCCTTCTCAATATCACCGCCGCTGATGACCTGGATGATATCGATGCCGAACTTCTTCGCGAACTCGTAGTCGCGCTGGTCGTGGGCAGGTACTGCCATTATAGCGCCGGTACCGTAACCCATCATAACGTAGTCGGAGATAAATACGGGGATCTCCTTACCGTTTACGGGGTTTATAGCCGAGAAACCGCTCAGCTTAACTCCGGTCTTATCCTTAACAAGCTGTGTGCGCTCGAATTCGGTCTTTTTCGCGCATTCCTCACGGTAAGCAAGGACTTCGTCCATGTTGCCGATCTTATCGGCATATTTGTCGATTATGGGATGCTCGGGGGCTATGACCATAAAGGTAACACCGAATAGTGTATCGGGACGTGTAGTGTATATACGGAGCTTCTCATCAATTCCGCTGATAGAGAAATCAACGAAAGCACCGGTAGACTTGCCGATCCAGTTCTCCTGCTGCATCTTGATGTTAGCAGGATACTCAACGGTCTCAAGACCTGTTAAGAGCTTGTCTGCATACTCGGTAATACGCAGGTACCAAACGTCCTTGGACTTTTGAACGACCTCCGTGTTACAAATATCGCACTTACCACCCTGAGAGTCCTCATTAGAGAGAACTACCTTACAGTGAGGGCAGTAGTTGATAAGTGCCTTATCACGGAAAACGAGACCGTTATCAAAGAGTTTTAAGAAGATCCACTGGGTCCACTTATAGTAGTCCTCATCAGTGGTATCGACGGTTCTCGACCAGTCAAATGAGAAGCCCACCTTCTTAAGCTGAGAGGTAAAGCGTGCGATATTATCATCTGTTACCTTTCGGGGGTGAATGCCTGTCTTAACAGCATAGTTCTCGGTAGGCAGACCGAAAGCGTCAAAGCCAAGAGGGAAGAGGACGTTATAGCCCTGCTTTCTGCGCTTGCGGCAGATGACTTCCATTCCGGAATAAGCCTTAATGTGGCCTACGTGCATTCCCGCGCCCGAAGGATAAGGGAACTCGATCAGACCGTAGAACTTCTCCTTAGAGAAATCATCAGAGGCCTCAAATGCCTTTTCGTCTTCCCAGCGCTTTTGCCATTTTTCTTCGATCGTTTTAAAATCGTATTTCATTTGTCTATCTCCAAAATGATTGATTATTTTTCTGTAATTAAACTGCTGATGTCTATTTCTTCAGCGTCAGCCCAAACCTTGTCGAGGCTGTAGAAGTCACGTGACTCCTTGTGGAAGGCGTGTACTATGACACTTGAGTAGTCAAGGACCACCCACATTCCTTCACCGAAGCCCTCTATGTGGTGAGGTTCAATGCCTTTAAGGCCGAGCTTGTATTCGACCTCGTCAGCGTAACCCTTTACCTGGGTATTGGACATACCTGTGCAAAGTACAAAGTAGTCTGCGATGATGGTATGGTCGCTGACGTGAAGCAGTTTAATTTCGGATGCGTTCTTTTCATCGAGGATCTTTACAATCTCAAGTGCCAGATCCTTAGGATTGATGTTTTCCATATTTTCTTCCTTTTCGGTATAGTGTTTTAGTGCGTCAAGTGTTCTTGAATTGACCTTTAAGCCTTTGCCTTCAAGATAGCTGACTGTGTTTTGCAGTTCCGCAAAAACGGCGTTATCAAGAGCATTTGAACTATTGTCATTATAAAAACTCTCTCTTAGCTTCTTGCAACCCTCATGCGCTCTCGTCTGCTCTATATAATCAGCGAGGAATACTATTTTTTCGAGCACAGACATAGCAGCTCTTCCGGTGCAATGGTATTTAATAGCGAGATAAATATCCTCGTCAACGATCGCAGGAAAAAGGTGTTTAGAATATTCAGGTGCCGATAGAGCGTGCAGTACGCTCTCAGTCTGCTTATCCTCATCAGTTATGTCGGTACCCCACTTAAGATGTTCTTCGAGAGTGAATCCTTTTGTCAGATCGTGAAGCAGGGAAGCGGTATAGGCTTTTTTGCAAAGATCGTCTCTGCCTATCTTTTTGCAGATATTCAGCGCTTCCTTGGCAACCGCCAACGTGTGATCATAGCGGGAGCTCTTAACGTGCTCTTTAAGCACGGGCAATATAAGGTCGTTAAGCTCTGTAAAGATCGTGTTCATCAATATAAGCCCTGACCTTTTCATCTAAATATACGTCGGTGTCATCGCCCATTGCTATCATTTCTCTAAGTTTAGAGGAACTGACCTCTGTGGTATCCACAGAAAGATTATATATCCTTGTTCCGTGTGTATTATTGATATATTCGGCCTTTTTCTTCAGTTCGTCACTGTCGCTCTGACCTGACAATCTGCTGTTATATGCAATGCTACACATAGATAACAGCTCGTCAGCGTGATACCAGCGGTCAACCGTCATTAACATATCCGAGCCACAGAAAATAATCAATTCTTCACATTCATTTATGAAATGCTTAACCGTGTTAACAGTGTAGCTAACGTCGCCCTTCTTTATCTCATAATCACATATGATAATTCTGTCGCCATATGCTTTTATTAGATCATCAAAGGCGATATTTAGCATATCTATGCGGTTATCCGGTGTTACTTCATCGTTTACAAATTTGTGAGGGGGCAGAAATGTGGGCATTATAAGCAGTTTATCGATAATACCACTCTCAATAAATGCTTTACCCATCTGCACATGTCCCTTATGCGGCGGCGAGAAGGTGCCGCCGTAGACTCCGAGACGTTTAGCTATCATAACTCTATCTTGGGTTTCTTTTCAGATCGCTTATAGAGCACAAATTTATTTCCGATGACCTGAACCACCTCGGCTCCCGTAGCTTCAGCGACCTCTTCCGCCGCCTCTCTTGCAGTAACGGGACTGGTTTCCAGTACCTTCACCTTTATGAGCTCTCTTGCCTCAAGAGCGTTTGTAAGCTGCTTAACAGTCTCGTCCGTGACACCTATCTTTCCTATTTGAAAGATAGTGTCCAGCTTCATTGCTAAACCTTTTAAGTATGCTCTTTGTTTTGTTGTCATAGTCTCTTCCTTAACTCTTCTGCGAAAAGCCCGATGGCCTTTCTTCTGTGGGATATAGCGTCCTTTTCCTCTGCGCTTATCTGTCCCCAAGTGAGGTCAGATCCTTCACCGATAAAGAGAGGATCATAGCCAAAGCCACCGTTTCCAACAAGCTCATAGTTTATGTGTCCCTCAGCGTAACCTGTAACCGTGAATTTATCACCACCGGGCATTACGCAGGCGATAGCGCATACGTATCTGCCCGTGCGTTCATCATAGGGAACACCCTCAAGCTCCTTTAAGAGCTTGGCGTTGTTAGCATCGTCATCTCCGTGCTTACCTGCATATCTTGCAGAGAAGATACCGGGAGCACCGCCCAGATAGTCAACTGCTATGCCTGAATCATCTGAAATGCTAATGTATTCAGGTGATGCTACGGCTGAAGCTTTTATCATCGCATTTTCTTCAAATGTGGTGCCATCCTCAACTATATCAGCGGTAAAGCCAATATCAGAAAGGGATAAAAGCTCGATATCACACTCCGGAAGGAGCGGGGAAAGAATGCTGTTAAATTCTTTTATCTTATGCTTATTGTTGGATGCTAAAACTATTTTCATTCTTCAAAAAGTGCATCGATAAACTCATCTGCCTTAAAGCGCTGAAGGTCATCGACCTTTTCTCCTACACCTATAAACTGTACGGGGATGCCCAGCATCTTTTGGATGGAGAAGACGATCCCCCCCTTTGCGGTTCCGTCAAGCTTGGTTAGCACGAGACCTGTAATTTCAGCGGCGTTCTTGAATTCCATTGCTTGATTTACCGCGTTCTGACCTGTGGTAGCATCAAGGACCAAGAACGTCTCTCTTGCGGCGTTCGGAAGCTCGCGTTCGATAACGCGATTGATCTTAGAGAGCTCGTCCATAAGGTTTTTCTTATTGTGCAGGCGACCTGCGGTGTCAACGATGAGAACGTCGGCATTTCTGTTCTTTGCCGCAGCTATTGCATCAAACACAACTGCTGCGGGATCAGAGCCCTCCGTGTGTTTAATTAGATCTACGTCAACACGGTCTGCCCACACCTTTAACTGGTCTATGGCTGCAGCGCGGAAGGTATCTGCCGCTGCAAGTACGACCTTTTTACCCTCGCCTTTAAGTACGTTTGCAATTTTAGCAATAGAGGTTGTCTTTCCGACACCGTTTACGCCAATAACCAGGATAACGGCAGGTGTAGAATCAAGATTTAACTCAGTTCCGTCGTCGATCATATCGCGAAGTATCTCTTTAAGCGCCTTAAGCGCATCCTCAGACTCTTTGATGTGATCTTCCTTGATACGGTCGCGCAGACGAGAGATTATCTCTTCAGTAGTTTCATACCCCACGTCAGCGCAGATAAGTATCTCTTCGAGCTCCTCGAGCATATCTTCGTCAACGCGAACAAACGCCTTGAATAGGTTATTTATCTGCCCAAAGACACTGGTTTTAGTCTTGGAAAGACCTCTTTTTAAACTTTCAAAAAATCCCATTAGTTGAGTTTAACTCCTAACTTCTTTTCCGCTTCGTTTACGTTTATGGAGAGGATACGGGAAATACCGCGTTCCTGCATGGTTACGCCGTACAGAGTGTCCGCAACCTCCATGGTGCCCCTGCGGTGGGTAATGATAATAAACTGTGTTCCGCGAGAGAACTTCTTCGCGTACTCAGCAAACTTGGTTACGTTGACCTCGTCGAGGGCAGCTTCTATCTCGTCTAACAGACAGAATGGAGTAGGCGTAACCTTAAGAATCGCAAAGAGAAGTGCGATAGCAACGAACACCTGCTCTCCGCCGGACAATAACTGCAGATTCTTGATTATCTTACCGGGAGGAGCAACGTTTATCTCGATACCGCTCTCAAGAATGTTGTCGGGATCGGTAAGGTAGAGATCTGCACTACCGCCGCCGAAAAGCTCCTTGAATACGATCTTAAAATTTGCATTGATCTCATCAAAGGATTTTGCAAACTTCTGCTTCATCTCGGTCTCAAGCTTACGGATAATTCCTGTGAGATCATCACGTGAAGTGTTTAAGTCGTTTACCTGACCCGAAAGGAAATCGTAGCGCTCCTTAACAGCTGCGTATTCCTCGATAGCTCCAACGTTTACGTGACCGAGAGAACGCATCTTGTTTCTGAATTCTTGCGCTTTGGCGGCAACCTCAGCCCTGTTTTCTTTGGTTACGGCAGGGTAGCCAAGCTCTGTGGCGGCATTGTAGGAGAGCTCGTACTCATCCCATATTTTTGCAGACATACCTTCCTGACGAGCCAGTATGTGGGAGCGCTTATTCTCAAGGTTAGCACTCTCACGGAACTTGAGTTCTCTGTCGTGAGTCCTACTCATAAACTTAGTCCTGAGGGCGTTGGCCTTTTCTTCAAGAGAAGAGATACGCTCACGAAGCTCTTCAGATGTCTTGGCAAGGGCGGTCATCTCCTCTGAAGAGGTGCTTTGGCCCTGCTCGTTGCTCTTGATAAGGTTACGCTTGTCGATAAGCTCCTTATTAAATAAGGTTAACTGAGCGCTTACCCTATTGTACTCATCTTTCTGAGAACTGATATTCGAATCCGTTACAGACAGCTCTCTTTCAGCAGAATAAACGTCCTTTTCTGCAGAAGCTATCTTTACAAGAATAGCGTTCTTTTCCTCGATCGTAGCATTAAGGGAGATATCAAGGTCGTCACAACGGTTCTTGGCTTCAGCAACCTTAAGAGCAATGGCTTCGATAGACGCTTCTTTTTCTTTTATTGACGTCTCGAGACTCTCGATCTCTTTGCGGCGAAGATTTTCGGCGTTTTCATGGCTCTCGATCTGCAGAGCGAGATTAGCTCTTTGTGCTTCCTCGCTTTCCTTTTGCGCTACGAGAACCTGCATTTGAGTATCCTCAGCGTTTCTGATGGTGCGCAAGAGGGACATAGAACTGTCGGCGTCATTCATCTTATTTTTGATATCCTTATACTCGGCCGAAATTCCATTAAGACGCTTTTCGGTGGAAGCAAGATCCTTCTTCAGTGTATCGATCTCACCCTCGAGATTTTCCATCTCGGCAGCACGAGAGAGGATACCGCTTTCGCGCTTGACCGAGCCCCCAGTAAAGGAACCGCCGGTATTGATTATCTGACCGTCAAGGGTAACGCACTTGATCTTGTAACCTATCTTCTGCTCCATCAAAACGGCGTTATCAAGGTTATCAAAGACTACAGTTCTGCCAAGAAGGCTCTTAACAATCTCGTCGTATTTACTGTCACGCTCTATAAGTGTATCGGCATAACCGATAAATCCCTTTGAGCTTTCGATAGTCTTAGTATCAACGTTAAGGGGAGGTGCCGTAACCTCGCTGATGGGGAAGAAGGTGGCACGACCGGCTCTGTTTTCCTTTAGAAGAGCGATTGCACGTTTGGTTGTGCTTTCGTTATCAACAACGATATTCTGAATATTATTTCCAAGGGCGGTCTCTATAGCAACGGCATACTTTGGATCAGTATTTATAATATCAGATACGGTGCCGTGAACTCCGCGAAGAGTGCCGTCAGCGGCACATTCCATAACGAATTTGACACTATGTGCGTATCCGTCAAAATGTTCAGCCATACGACGTAGGGTCTGCAGTCGCTGTTCAAGAGTGCTTATCTTAAGAGTGAGCTTATCCCGGTTGGCGGTACAATCCGTCTGCTCGTTTTCAAGGCGAGCTAAAGTACCCGACCACTTTTCGTTGATCTCGGCCTCTGTAGACTTTATACGTTCGTCAAACTCATTAATTGTAGCGAGCGCCTTATCTATTCTTGATGACAGCAGTTCTATGTGTTCCTTACATTCCTTATCAAGAGCTAGTATGCTCTCAATATCGGCAGAAGTATCGGTCTGGGAAAGGGAAGTGAGAGTAGCTCGCATTTCTATCGCTGAGTCGCTCTCTTCACGTGCCTTATTGTCTAATTCGTCCCTTACTTCACCTGCTTCGAATATCTTGGCGCGTATCTCGTCAAGCTTACGAGAACATTCCTTGAGCTCGTTGTCAAGTATACCCAGTTGCTCCTTGCGCAAAGACAAAGCCTCACTGTTTTTCGTTCTTTCGTCCGCAAGTGAAGCAAGCTTTGCCTCAAGGGCCAACTTATCAGCTTCACTGTGTCCGATCTGAGAGGTTAGGTGTATAATATCGTTCTCAAGAACCTTACCTGAGGATTCTAACTCGTGGTATTTCTCGGTCAGGATCTTGATCTTATTTTCAACGTTTTCGCGATCAGCCTTAGCGCTTTGAGTTTCTATGTAAAGGGCGTCGTTCTGAGTTTCGAGAGCCTTGATCTCATCGTCGATAATTTCAAGCTCCTTGGTAGCTACGGTATATGAACCGTCTACTGCCTCATATTCTGCTCGAATAGCGGCAATATCGTAGAGCCATAGGGAAACGTCAGCCTGCTTTTTCTCATCGTACATATCGAGATACGTGCGTGCTTTAGCCGCCTCTTTTTCAAGAGGATGTACACGACTCTCGAGCTCTGCGAGAATATCGGAAACTCTGACGAGATTATCGTTTGTCTCATCAAGCTTGCGCTCTGCTTCTTTTTTCTTATATCTGTATTTGGAAATACCTGCAGCTTCCTCAAAAATGTTTCTGCGATCCTCACTCTTTTTTGACACGATCTCGGATATCTTACCCTGACCGATAACGGAATAACCGGTCCTGCCGATACCGGTATTCATAAAGAGTTCAGCTATATCCTTAAGGCGAACAGGCTTTGCGTTGATGAAATACTCGCTGTCGCCGGTACGGTAGTAACGTCTGGTAACCGTAACGATATCGTAATCGATATTCATTCGGTTGGAACGGTCTGTGTTGTCTATGGTTATCGAAACTTCGGCAAAACCCATTTGACGACGGGTATCTGTACCGCCGAAGATGACGTCCTCCATTTTACTGCCTCGGATGTTTTTAGAGGAGATCTCACCGAGAACCCAGCGAATCGCATCGGAGATATTCGATTTTCCGCTTCCGTTTGGACCTACGATGATAGTGACGCCTGTGTCAAAATTTACGACCGTCTTATCAGGGAAGGATTTGAAGCCTTGTAATTCCAGCGACTTGATACGCATATATGTACTCCTAAATTAAACTATTAATACATTATAACCTAAAATATCATTTTTTTCAATGATTTTTAGCTCTTTTATTCCGTGTTTCTCGCTCAGCTTTGTGAGATTTCGTCTTTTATGCCCGATCACCTTGGAAGTGGCGCCTTTAGGTACGTGAACAGTAAGGATCTCGCCTTCCAAAAAAGATTGGCGATTATTAATTACTTCTGTGATCCTTCTGAAAAATATTTCGTTCTGAACTTTCTCGCCGATGGCAGGATCAAAAACACCGTGAGTGACGGTTTCTTCCTCGGAAAATCCATCCTGTGCGCAAAGTCCAATGCGTAAGACCTTGACGCCGTTTTGGATAAATATTTCAAGCACGTTAGCAGCGCGCTCTATGATCTCGTCTTCACTCAGAGTAGAATAATCTCCCTCGGCACACATCTTATCGAGTTCAGTTCCTGAAAAAACAACTAATGGATAGATGCGAGCTCCCTTAGCTCCTAATTCGACGATCTTCTTGGCTGTATTCACCTCGACATCCGAGGTAGACGAGGGAAGGCCTATCATCATCTGCCCCACGAGATTAAAGCCGTATTTTACAATTAATTCACAAGCCCTCTCGGTATCATTAAATGTGTGACCGCGGCGGCAGGAGGCGAGAACTTTATCTGACGCACTTTGGATACCTAATTCTATGTCGGTAACATGATGCTCCTTTAGAATAGTTAAAATCTCTTCGTCTATGTAGTCGGGACGAGTGGACAGTCTTACCGAGTGGACTATGCCCTCTGTTACGTATTTATCCGATTTTTTCAAAAGTGAGAGCATGAGGTTTCTGTTAATACCGGTAAAAGAACCGCCAAAGAAGGCTATCTCCACCTCGCTCTCTTTGGGGTCAATGCTCGAAAGAGCAGTATCGATCTCTTTGTCAACACTGCTCAAATCGAATTCCTTTTTTCCCGAGATGGTTCTCTGGTTACAAAATATGCAATCGTGAGGACAACCTAAATGGGGTATAAATACCGGAATATTAATATGTCTCATTAAAGCTCACCGAAAAGCTTAAGAGCCTGGGTCGCTGCATTCTGTTCCGCTTCGCGCTTCGTCTTGCCTTTGCCCCTGCCGATAACGTTTCGATTAAGTCGGGCTTCGACCTCAAACTCTCTGTCGTGCGCCGGTCCGCTCTCTTTAACAAGAACGTACTCAAAACGCTCGTTTGGCTCACGTTGAACGATCTCCTGAAGACGCGACTTGCTGTCTTCACCGTGCTTGCCGGTTTCGATCGTTTCGATCTCAGAAGTAAGAAAGGGAAGAAGAAAATCTCTCGTAGTATCAAGACCTGAATCAAGATAAATTGCCGCTATCAAAGCCTCAAAAGCATCAGCAAGTATGGACGGGCGCTTTCTGCCGTTGTTTAGCTCCTCACCGTGACCTAATAAGAGAAATTTACCAAGTCCAAGCTCGGTTGCGTACTTGTTTAATGCTTTCTCACATACTATCTGTGCTCTGATTCTCGAGAGATCTCCCTCATGCAGGGTATTAAAATGTGCATAAAGAAGCTCACTTGAAATGATCTGCAGTATAGAGTCGCCTAAAAATTCAAGCCTCTCGTTACATTCACAAATAACACCTCTGCTCTTCATCTCGTTTGTATAGGATGAGTGTGTGAGTGATTTCTTCAGAAGCTCGGGATCGTTAAATTTGATTTTTAATATTTCTTCAAGATTCTCAAATATTTCCATAATTACAATTCTTTCACTATAGTATCAAAAAATTCAAGTGACCTTTTTGAATACTCCTCGTAACGTGCTCGTTTACCACCCTTGACTTTATAACCAAGAGGAGCTATAAGTCCGAAGTTAGCGTTCATAGGTTGAAAATTCACCGTATTTTCGTTTGAAATATAAGCCGCCATAGAGCCGATAACCGTAGCAGAAGGGAAGAGATAAGGATCTTTTTCAAGTGTGCGGCGTGCCGCATTGATACCTGCCACGATACCCGATGCTGCAGACTCTACGTAACCTTCAACACCTGTCATCTGACCGGCAAAGAAAACGTTTCCGTTTTCTCGCAAGCTGTAATCTGCATTAAGCAACCTCGGAGAATTTATAAAAGTATTTCTATGCATTACGCCGTAACGCAGAAACTCGGCATTTTCAAGGCCGGGAATCATACTAAATACCCGTTTTTGCTCAGGGAAAGTCAAATGCGTTTGAAACCCGACAAGATTGTACATCGTCTTCGATGCATTTTCCTGCCTTAACTGAACGACTGCGTGGTATTCCTCACCTGTTACGGGGTTGGGCAGACCAACCGGCTTTAAGGGCCCGAATAACAGCGTATCCTTACCGCGTCTAGCCATCACCTCGACGGGCATGCAACCCTCAAATACCTTAGGATCAGCCCCCTTATCAATATCTTTAAGTGTTGCTTCCTGCGCATTTATAAGCTCATTGTAAAAGACTTCATATTCCTGCTCGGACATAGGACAGTTAATATAACAAGCTACGCCTTTACCGTATCTTGACGCATAAAACGCTTTATTCATATCTATGGTTTCAGCATCAACTATTGGAGCGACCGCATCGTAAAAATACAGACTGTCTTTTGCGTACTTTTCGGCAATTTTTTCGGAAAGAGCTTCACTCGTAAGCGGACCGCTGGCAATAACGGTTATAACGTCATCGGAAATATCTGTTATCTCCTCGTGAATCACCGTTATATTGGGATCTGCTTCGATCCTATCGGTTATATACTGTGAGAAAAGTTCTCTGTCAACTGCAAGAGCGCTGCCTGCGGGCACTGCTGTGGCATCTGCAGCTTCCATAACGAGGGATCCGAGTCGTCGCATCTCCTCCTTAAGAAGTCCCACAGCGTTGGTTACGTCGTTGCTTCTGAGTGAATTTGAGCAAACAAGCTCAGCAAATTTGTCACTGTGATGTGCAGGCGAGCGCTTTATAGGCTTCATCTCGTAAAGTTTGACTTTTACGCCGCGCTTTGAAAGCTGATGTGCAGCTTCACATCCTGCAAGTCCTGCGCCTATAACGTTTACCTGGTTAGTCATTTGCTCCTTCGCTTTCCTCACACTTATAACCACAGTCCTTGTCTGCACAGACAACAGTACCCTTTGCTTTTTTCTTAAATAATATCTTGCCGCATTTAGGACATTTTTCGTTTATAGGCAGATCCCAAGAGGAAAACTTACACTTAGGATAATTCTCACAACTATAAAATACCGTACGGCGCTTACCCTGTCTGACAAGCACCTTACCACCGCAGTCGGGACAGCTGACACCGGTCTCATTCAAGATCTGCTTAGTGTTCTTACACGTTGGATAGTTAGAGCAAGCGATGAACTTACCGTATCTGCCTGAACGCAGCACCATTTCGTTTCCGCAAAGCTCACATTTTTCTCCTGTGGGCTCTGCAGTTTTTTCTTCCTTGACGATAACGTTTCCGTCTTTATCAAGAGCTTTGGTATTCTTACATTCGGGATAATTGGGACAGGCGGCAAACTTACCGAATCTGCCGTTTTTAATGATCATTTTCGAACCACACTTTTCGCAGATGATGTCAGTCTCTTCTACCGGAATGGTAATATCATCCTTGCTGACAGTGGCAAAAGCATTTTCAAGGTCGGTTGCAAATTTGCCGTAAAAATCCTTTAAAACGGTTACACCGTTCTCTTTAGAATTTTCAATATCGTCAAGAGCATCCTCCATCTGAGCGGTAAACTTGTAGTCTACGATGTCAGGGAATTTATCCATCATTATCTCAGTTGTGATCTCGCCAAGACCGGTGGGCTTCAGTACCTTTCCGTCACGAGCAACGTACCCACGGCTGATGATCGTGGTAATTATAGAAGTAAAAGTACTGGGACGGCCGATACCTTTTTCCTCAAGGAACTTTACAAGCGTACCGTCGGTATATCGTGCGGGCGGCTCGGTAAAGTGCTGAGCAGGAGCAGTATCAAGACGGGTGAGCTTCTCACCTTTCTTAAGCACAGGAAGAGCGCCCTTCTGAGAGTCCTCGTCCTCCGAATCAAAGGTGTCATCATAAACACACTGATATCCCTTAAACTTCACGGTAGAACCGTTAGCGCGGAAGGTGTACCCGTTGTTATCAATATCAACGCTGACAGTGTCTATCACGGCTACAGCCATCTGGGACGCAACAAAACGTTCCCAGATCAGCTTATAAAGCTTATACTGATCGGTAGAAAGGTACTTTTTAACTCTATCGGGCTCAAGGTCAACAGAGGTGGGTCTGATAGCCTCGTGAGCGTCCTGAGAGTTCTTCTTTGCTTTAAAGATACGGCGCTTAGATGGATAGTATTCTTTTCCGTATTTATCTTTGATAAACTGCTCAGCGGCAGCAGCAGCCTCGTCTGAAACTCTCATAGAGTCGGTTCTCATATAGGTGATAAGACCGTGAGTGCCGCCGTTTTCCTCACCTACGTTTATACCTTCATAAAGCTCTTGAGCAATTCGCATAATTCTTGCAGACTGGAAGCCCAACTTTTTATAAGCGTCCTGCTGAAGAGTGGAGGTGGTATACGGAGGAAGGGGAGAACGCTTTTTAATGGACTCGGTGATAGAGCGCACGGAGAAAACTCCGTCGGCAGTAGCATCAACTACTGCGTCGGTCTGTTCTTTATTGCAAAGCTCCTTGTTACCCTTAGGATCCGCAAAAAAACGAACGCGGATATGTTCGCCGTTCTCGGTTTCAAGAGTGTAAACGAGAGACCAGTACTCCTGGGGGATAAAGGACTTAATTTCGTTTTCACGCTCGACTATTATACGTGTCGCAACAGACTGTACACGTCCTGCGGAAAGTCCGCTTTTTACGGTTTTCCAAAGAAAAGGGCTGAGCTTATAGCCAACAACTCTGTCAAGTATTCGACGGGTCTGCTGAGAATTGACAAGATTCATATCGATAGGTCTGGGATTTTTAATACCGGCCTTAACAGCGGTTTTTGTAACCTCATTGAAGGTTACTCGCTTTGCGTCCTCAGGCTTTATACCGAGAATGGTCGCAAGATGCCAGGAGATCGCCTCACCTTCACGGTCAGGGTCTGTTGCAAAGAAGATCTTATCAGCCTTTTTAGCATCCTTTTTTAAGGCATTGATGATGTCGCCTTTGCCGCGTATGTTGATATATTTTGGTTCAAAATCGTTCTCTATATCTACGCCCAAAGAGCTCTTGGGAAGGTCTCTTACATGACCAACAGATGCAACTACCTTGTAGTTAGAGCCCAAATAGCTTTTGATAGTCGGCGCCTTGTACGGTGACTCGAGTATAACTAAATTTGCCATATATTATCTACCTTTCTTCTTTCTCAAGTATCTGTCACCCGGCAGTCTGTCAACCATATCCTTTATCACAAGCATTGTGAGCATGGCGCTTACTTCCGAGATGGTTAGTTTTGATTCCTTGGCGATTGTGTCTATTGACATTGGGTCATCTCTAATGGTGTTAAATATCAACTTTTCTTTATTGGAGAGAAGTTCAGGAATTCTTTCATTGTCAATTGCTTTATTAATGATATTATTGTTATTATTATCTATTTCTTTTCGCGCAAAAAGGGAAAAACCTGCCTTCTTCTTTTTGTTCTGCAACTTTATACGTTCTTCCTTTGCTTTTTTAAGACGCTCAACGTCGCGCTTCATAACCGGCACAAGCTCCTTGGGAGCATCAAACTGATGCTCAGCAATTATGTCGTTTGCGTCAAGGATAAGCTTAGCTCCGTTTTGGATCAGTCTGTTTGTTCCAACACTGTTAGGAGAATCAATATTACCGGGCACAGCGTAGATCTTTCTGCCCTGATATAAAGCTCTGTCTGCTGTGATCAGAGCACCGCTGTCCTTTCCCGCCTCGATAACGAAAACTCCGTCACTGAGACCGCTCATTATGCGGTTCCTCTCAGGGAACGACTGTTTCGAAACTTCTTGAAGGGGAGGGTATTCGCTTATAAGTAAGCCGTTGTTTTTAATTTGATAATAGAGTGACTCGTTCTCCTTCGGGTAGATCACGTCAACTCCGCCGCCGAGAACAGCGATAGTGAATTTATTAGCGTTTAGAGCCGCGGTAGCGGCTGCCGCGTCTATACCCTTAGCCATTCCGCTGACTATGATAATGCCGGAACGGGCAAGACCGTCGCAAATATCATACGCGGTTTCAAGACCGTACTCAGTACACTTTCTTGTGCCGACAACGGCTATATATACGTAATTCTTAAAGTCAGGAATAGTGCCCTTAAGGTATAACAAAGCAGGGTGATCCTGTATGTTTCTCAGCTTGGGCGGGAACCGATCATCAAAAACGTGAAGGGGTAAAATGTCGTGCTCTTCACAGTAATCTCTTATACGCTCAGCCTCGTCAAGTGTCTTTTCGTTTAACGCATCAATAACGTAATCGGGAACGTCAAAATCAGCGTAGTCGAACTCTCTTAAATACAGTTCATTTATATCGTCGCCGTATCCGAGAATCTTCGAAGCATTAGAAGAACCCGGGACAGTAGCCTGAGCAAACCATATCCATTTAACTATGTCTTTATTGAAATTCATCTAAGTATCCTACTTAATTCCCACATAAGAACTGAAGCGGCAACTGCCGCATTTAACGATTCAGAATGTTCGCTTATAGGTATAATTACCTGTTTATCACATGTTGCAATAACGTCACCGTCAAGCCCGTGACCTTCATTTCCAATTACAAAACAGGTTTTGCTGTCAATCTTTATGTCATTAATGGAAACAGAAGAGTCACTGAGGGCAGCGGCGCAAACGGTATACCCCTCTGCCTTAAGATCATCAATCTTTTTAATTACGTTATCAGTGATAGAGATTTTCTGTCTGAAAAGTGCACCCATGGCACTTCTAACGACCTTTGGCGAATAAATATCCGCACAGTCGGAAGAAAGAATGAGCTCGTCAATGCCGAACGCGAGGGCTGAACGTATCATTGTGCCGACATTACCCGGATCACGTACAGAAACCGCCATGATCTTCTTTTCGCCTATAGGCTGAGTAATGCCAATTTTATGAGCTACACAGAATATTCCATCTGCCGAAACATCATCGGAAAGCTTTTCGTAAACACCTTTGCTTACGGTCGTGACGCAGTCAAGCTCCTTGAGTACTGGGTATTTAGCGTAGACGTCTTCACGCACAAAAATATCGGTAAACCTGACGCCTGCCGACAGTGCTTCTGCAAACACCTTGTAACCCTCAAAGGTGAAAAGGGAAGTCTTATCCCTATATTTTTTGTTTGCAAGCTTTGCGGTATCTATAATCTTTTGATTACTTCGTGACGAAATATGTTCCATAATGTATAACCATAATAAAGACCCGGAAAAATTCCGGGTCTTCCAGCTTTTTTACTTAAGTGCTGCCTTAGCCTTTTCAGCCAGAGCCGCAAAAGCATCCTTATCAGAGACAGCGATCTCAGAGAGCATCTTTCTGTTTAGGTCGATGCCTGCCTTCTTTAAGCCGTTTATAAAGGTAGAGTAGTTCATACCGCAAACCTTTGCCTGAGCGGAGATACGGGTGATCCAAAGAGAACGGAAATCACGCTTCTTCTGCTTTCTGCCGATATATGCGTAGTTGCCACTCTTCATAACGGCCTGCTTAGCCATCTTAAAGTGCTTGCTCTTTGCACCCCAGTAACCCTTAGCTGCCTTTAAAACTTTATTTCTTCTTTTGCGCGTCATCATAGCGCCCTTAACTCTTGCCATTTCTATTATCCTCCTTTAAGTGTGGTATACCGTGATTATTTCTGAATGAGAGTCTTGATGGTCGGAGCCATAGAAGTGCTCAGATAACCGGTCTTTCTCAGATTTCTCTTACGCTTGGTGGTCTTAAGACCGAGCTTATGTCTACGGTTTGTGTGATTTAACTTAACCTTACCACCCTTGGTAACGGAGAAGCGCTTAGCTGTCGCCTTATGAGTTTTGATCTTTGCCATTTTTAATACTCCTTTCACTTAGCTGCAGTTTGTTTTGCAGGTAAAATAAACATTGTCATAAATCTTCCCTCAAGGTTAGGTGCCTTTTCGGGAGCTCCCAGCTCTTCAACGGCCTTAGCAAATCTGTCAAGCAGATCGCGACCGATATCCTGGTGAGCCATTTGTCTTCCGCGGAATCTAACAACGACCTTGACCTTGTCACCGTTCTTAAGAAAACGCTTAGCGTTATTCACCTTGGTGTTGAAGTCATTGGTGTCAATCAGACAGGAGAGCTGAACCTCCTTGATGTCAACACGCTGTTGCTTTTTCTTAGCTTCCTTTTCCTTCTTGTCGCGGTCGAACTTAAACTTACCGTAGTCCATAATGCGGCAAACAGGGGGATCGTTCTGGGGAGCAAACAGAGCAAGGTCCATACCTTTGTCGTATGCCTTGTTGAGTGCGTCGGCAAGCTTGAGAATGCCGAGTTGCTCACCGTCTTCACTTACGACTCTGACCTGTCTTCCGGGGTTAAAACCGGAAAGGGAAAGAATCGCGTCGTTGATAACATGGTCCTTAGACTTGTTGTTTTTGATGGCGGACACCTCCAAATGAATTAAAAAAGCGGAGAAACCCTCTCCGCACAAAACGACCTAATCAAGATCGGATTATTAACCGTATCGGGTAAACTCATACGGTGAGAACGGAGAGTTCTTCTTTGTTTTCGATGTATTTTATCACACATGACCGTGTTTGTCAAGTGTAAAATTAAAATTTTTTGAATTTATCAAGTGAAGTTGAAATTCACGAGCAAGTATGATATACTATTAATATTATGAAAGGGGAAACGTGCATGCCCGAGAAGAAAAAGAAAAAGACGACAAAGAAAAATAAAGCCCGAACTGCACTGTATGCAATAGCCTTTGCTGTTTCCTTCATAACTTTAATGTCCGTCGTTCTGGGTGTCATCTTTTTATCTGCATATTGGGAAAATATCCGTGCCAGATTCACGGGAGAAAAATGGACATACACCTTGGGTCTCAAAGAAGATGAGTATTATACCGCTAAGAACGTCGCGGAAAATACTATCTACAAAAACGGCGTACTCTATTTGAATATGTCGGATATAGCAAAAATGTGCAATCTCACCGTTGTCGGAGACTTCAACGAGCTAACGTATTTTTCCGTTGACAACGATAAGCAGAGGGTCACGTTTTACTACGATTCCGACAAGATCTCGGTTAACGGTGAACACTATAAGCTAAGCGGAACAATGTTTTTACGGGACGGTTCCGTTTACGTACCTGCATCATTTGTTTCTGATTTTTGCACAGGAATAATATACGAGATTGACGACGACAAGCATACTCTCGATATTTACAGGCATTCTCTCGGCATAGAATACAACCCTCTCGACGAGCCTTATCACGTTTACGAGGAAATCTCCTTTTTGACAGGTAGTATTCAGCCGATCAAACTGCCCGACAGAGGACTTATGTTCTCTGATCAATCACAAAATGATAATGATGAACGATAGGTGAGGGAATCTATGAGCTTTAATAAAAATACCGTTATGATATTGATAAGCATTTTCTTTGTATCCGTACTCGCTACCGCAAGCCTGCTTGTTCTGTTTATCGGTCTGCTCACTCCTAAAATGGATCTCACCGACTTTAATGTGGTTTACTCTACCGAGTCTCAAGTCGATCATAATGATAAGGAAACGGTTGCCGACTCCGACGAACCGGACGAATCCGAGGATCTGTTGTATTTCAAGGCGGACCTTGAGAAGTACGAAGAATACATGGATCCCGAAGGTGATGAGTACCTCAAACTGATCAATAAGAATAATATGCTATCAAAAGATTACGTTCCCGAGGATCTTGTAGACGTAAAAGCCACCCGTAAGGACGGCAGAAATACCCAAAAAATGCGACTGTATGCAGCGATGGCTCTTGAAGCCATGCTTTTGGAGGCAGACGCAAACGGTATGAACTACGTAAACGAGTCAACGGGTCAGAGCCTCTCGGTTACCAGTGCATACAGAAGCTACGAGTACCAGGCACAACGATTGGCAGAAGAGACTGCCAATTATGGCTCCGAGGAGTTAGCTCTTCAAGTCGTTCAGTATCCCGGTGCCAGTGAACATCAAAGCGGTCTATGCTGTGATATGCACAATATGTCCAGCGCCGTAACAGCTTTTGAGGATCAGGATGTAGCAAAATGGCTTGCTGAAAACTGTCATAAATTCGGCTTCATCTTAAGATATCCTAAAGACAAGACAGGCATTACAGGGATCAGCTTTGAGCCCTGGCACTTCAGATACGTCGGCAGATATCACGCAACGAAAATGTATGAACTTGATATGTGCCTTGAAGAATACTGGGCATATCTCGGCAAATAACTCTCTTTTTCGTTAAAACCCACAAACAAATGCTCAAGCTGATGTCAAATTTTGCAAAATTTATAAAATTTCAAAAAAAGGGTTGCAAAAATAAACTTCTTGTGTTATAATACACAGGCTCGAGCATATGGCCCCTTGGTCAAGCGGCTAAGACATCGCCCTCTCACGGCGAAAACGGGAGTTCGATTCTCCCAGGGGTCACCATTAAGAACACTTGTTAGCGCAAGTGTTCTTTTGTTTTTCTTGCAAAAGAACACGTAATATGTTATAATTTGAAAAAACTATACGGAGCGACATATTATTATGAGAAGAAATGCAATAGTAGGGCAGTCTGGCGGACCAACTGCCGCGATCAACGCTACCCTGGCAGGTGTTATTAAGGGGTGTCTTGAAAACGACTCGATAGATATTATCTTCGGAATGCGTCACGGCATAGACGGTATCCTGAACGGTAACGTAAATGAGCTGAATTCGATATTTGAGAGTAATGAGGCACTGGAGCTCCTTATACAAACACCCGCAGCAGCACTTGGCTCCTGCCGTAAAAAGTTGCCTGTAAAGGGCTCTGACGATTCCGTTTACGAACGAATATTTACTTTCTTTGATGAACACGATATCGGATACTTCTTTTACATCGGCGGAAACGATTCCATGGATACCGTAGACAAGCTAACGTCATACGCAAGAGAGAAGGGCATCGATGGAATACGCTTCGTAGGTGTTCCAAAGACTATAGATAACGATCTCGCGGGAACCGACCACACACCGGGCTACGGCTCCGCCGCTAAGTATATTGCAACTACAGTTGCCGAATGTGTACGCGATTGTGCAGTATACACAGTACCTGCAGTTACCATTATTGAAATAATGGGACGGGATGCAGGGTGGCTGACCGCTTCAGCAGCCCTTGCCGAGGCAGTTTGCGGGTATGGTGTTGATTATTTATACCTTCCCGAGACCACATTTACCGACGAACAGTTATTTGCTGATATAGAGAAGGCATTTAAGAAGCATCCTAACGTTGTAATAGCCGTCTCTGAAGGTATTCGTTATGCAGACGGCGAATACGTAGGCGCCTCGGGACAAAGCGGTGCGGTAGATGCCTTCGGTCACAAGTATCTATCCGGAACAGGTAAGACCCTTGAGCGTAAGGTAAAGGATCATTTCGGCTGCAAGGTACGCTCTGTTGAGGTAAATATCCTTCAAAGATGTGCCGGGCACCTTTTATCAAAGACAGACATTGACGAATCTGTTTTAACAGGTGAATTTGCAGTTAACAGTGCTGTAAAGGGTCAAAGCGGTGTTATGGTATGCACCGTTAGAAGTGATGACGACTATAAACTTGATTTCGTTTGTAAAAGTATCAATGAGATCGCTAATTTGATAAGATGTGTTCCCGATGAATATATCAACAGCGATAATAACGGTATTACCGAAGAGGGAATACGCTATATGCTTCCTTTGATTCAGGGTGAGGTAGATATTATCTGGGAAAAAGGGTTACCAAAGCACTTTGTATTGAATTAAACTGAATAATCACCTTCGTTATTAGAGAAAGTAATAACGGAGGTGATTTTTATGTGTAAAATGGATATGACAAAAGGTATTATCATTGGAGCTTTAGCAGGAGTGGTGATCGGACTGGTCGCAGGAGTTGATAAAAGTAAGCGCAATCGTTTGATGCGAACTGCAAAAAGCACTTTTGAAGCCATGGAGGACACGGTGAAAGACGCAGTTGACCTATCAGATTAAACAACGCCGAAAGGCGTACATAAAACAGCTAAATAATTTTATAAAATGTATTGACTTAAAGTTTTAATAGTATTATAATGAATACAAATTTGTTTTAGTGTCCATCGACACGGAGGTATAAGTTATGGAAAAGTTAGCACTCTACGGCGGAGAAAAGACTAAGACCACTCCTTATGGCACAGGTAACCGTTTCGGTAAAGAGGAGCTTCAGAATCTTGAGGAGGCCCTTAACCAGAATACTCTTTTCTATTGGTTTGGTAACATGACCAAGCGCTTCACCCAGAAATTTGCTGATCTTTACGGTGTAAAGCACTGTGTTGCTACCAGTTCCGGTACCGCTTCCATCCACGTTGCTTTAGGTGCGTGCGGTGTAGGCCCCGGCGACGAGGTAATCACCTCTCCCATTACTGATATGGGTAGCGTTATCGGTATTCTTTATCAGAATGCTGTCCCTGTTTTTGCTGACCTCGATCCTAATACATACAATATGGACGCTAAGTCCATTGAAGCAAAGATCACTCCCAGAACCAAGGCTATCGTGGTTGTTCACCTGGCAGGTAACCCTGCTGAGATCGACGAGATCTGTCGCATTGCTAAGAAGCATAACGTCTACGTTATTGAGGACTGCGCTCAGTCTTACTGCTGTAAGTATAAGGGCAAGTATGCAGGTACCTTCGGCGACATCGGATGCTTCAGCCTTAACGACTTCAAGCATATTTCCGCAGGTGACGGCGGCATGATCGTTACCGACGACCAGGAGCTTTACTACAAGGCTATGATGTTCGCAGATAAGAACTTCAACCGTTTGGGCACAGAGGTAGTCAAGAACGTTCCTTACCTTGCGCCAAACTACCGTATTAACGAGCTGACTGCGGCCGTTGCCATCGCACAGCTCGATAAGGTCGAGGATATCTGCGCTAAGCGTAACGTTTACGGCGATAAGCTTAATGCCGGCTTACAGGGTATCCCCGGTATCATCCCCCACAAGATACTGCCCGATTCCGAGTGCTCATATTGGTTCTATATGTTAAGAGTTGACGAGAAGGAGCTTGGCACCACCCGTACCGAGTTCGTTAACGCTCTTAACGCTGAGGGCATTATCGCGTATAACGGTTATATTCCTTCATGCGTATATCAGTACGATATGTTTAAGAACAAGACCGTTTATCCCGGAACCACCAAGTATCCTTTAGACGGTACTCACGGTGATGCTATCGAATATAAGACAGGTGACTGTCCCAACGCCGAGGCTATCATCGACACCTGCGTTAAACTCACTGTAAACGAGTTCTACACCGAGCAGGACCTGGAGGACACCATTAAGGCTGTAAAGAAGGTTTGCGCTTACTTTAACGCAAACAAATAATTCTTTGTATTAAATTAGCTGCTGTTTATAAGGCGGCGGATAGGAGATTATAATGAACAGAGTATTCAATTTCTCTGCAGGCCCTTCCATGTTACCTATGCCTGTATTGGAAAAGGCTGCGGCAGAGCTCATCTGCTATGAGGATTCAGGCATGTCAGTAATGGAGATGAGCCATCGATCTCCGGTCTATGATAAGATCATCAAGGACGCTGAGGCTTCGCTTCGCAAGCTGATGAACATCCCCGATAACTACAAGGTACTTTTCCTTCAGGGCGGTGCCTCTACACAGTTTGCGGCTGTTCCCCTTAACCTTATGAAGACCGGAAAGGCTGACTACGTCGTTACCGGTCAGTTCTCAAAAAAGGCTTATAAGGAGGCTCAGAAGTACGGTGAAGCGCGCCTTGTAGCGTCCAGCGAGGATAGAAATAATACATATATCCCCCGCCTTACCCGTGAGGATTTCTCACCCGACGCTGACTACGTACACATCTGCTTTAACAACACCATTTACGGTACCAAGTGGGATTACATACCCGACACCGGTGACGTTCCGCTGGTAGCCGACCTTTCTTCCTGCATCATTTCCGAGCCCGTGGACGTTTCCAAGTTCGGCGTTATATACGCAGGAGCGCAGAAGAATATGGCACCCGCAGGTCTGACCCTGGTCATCGTTCGTGAGGATCTGCTCGGCAATGCACGTCCCGAGACCCCTTCTATGCTTGATTGGAAGCTCATGGCTGACAACGACTCTATGTACAATACTCCTCCTTGCTACTGCATCTATATGGCTAAGCTCGTTTATGAGTGGATCCTTGATATGGGCGGTCTTGACGCAATGAAGGATTACAACGTGAAGAAGTGCGCTACTCTCTACGATTACCTTGACAGCCAGGACTACTACAAGGCCGCTGCTGACAAGGAAGCAAGATCGATGATGAACGTTACCTTCGTAACGGGAGACGCCGACCTTGACAAGAAATTTGCAAAGGAAGCGGAAGCTGCAGGCTTCAAGAACACTAAGGGACACCGTTCCGTTGGCGGTATGCGCGCATCCATTTACAACGCTATGCCCATCGAAGGCGTAGAGAAGCTGGTTGAGTTCATGAAGGACTTCGCCGCTAACAATCCTAAAGCATAAGGAAGTCTTAATTATGAAAATTCAGTTATTAAATAAGATTGCGGCAGTAGGTACCGACCTCTTTGATAAAAGCTGGGAGGTCGGCACAGACGTAACCGAAGCAGATGCTATTATGGTTCGCAGTGCCGCTATGCACGATATGGAATTGGACTCTAACCTGAAGGCTATCGCTCGTGCAGGCGCAGGCGTTAACAACATCCCTCTTGACAGATGCGCAGATCAGGGTATCGTTGTTTTCAACACACCCGGTGCTAATGCGAACGGCGTTAAGGAGCTTACCTTAGCGGCTCTGTTCCTTGCTTCCAGAAAGGTCGTTGACGGCGTTAAGTGGGCCTCTACCCTCGAGGGTAACGAGCTTGGCGTAGCGAAAGCAGTAGAGAAGGGTAAGAGCTCCTTTGGAGGCTGTGAGATCAAGGGTAAGACCCTTGGCGTTATCGGTCTCGGTGCTATTGGCGGTATGGTTGCTAATGCAGCACTCGGACTTGGTATGAAGGTCGTTGGTTGCGACCCCTACCTGTCCGTTCAGGCTGCATGGAGCATCGACAGTCACGTTGTAAAGGCTAATACCTTTGACGATATCTACGCTGTTGCTGACTATATAACCCTTCACGTTCCCGCAACCAACGAGACAAAGGGTATGATCAATGCAGAGACCATCGCAAAGATGAAGGACGGCGTAAAGATCGTAAATATGGCCCGTGCAGACCTTGTCAATTCTGCAGACCTTAAGGCGGCTCTCGAGAGCGGTAAGGTTTCTGCCTACGTTACCGACTTCCCCACAGAGGATACCATAAACGTAGACGGCATCGTTACCATCCCTCACTTAGGTGCTTCCACCGAGGAGTCCGAGGACAACTGCGCTGTAATGGCTACAAACGAGCTTATTGATTACCTCACCAACGGTAATATCACTAACTCCGTTAACTATCCTGCAGTTTCTATGCCCAGAAGCGGAGTAGCGCGTATCTGCGTTCTTCACAAGAATATTCCCAACGTTCTTACCAGTGTTTCCGGTCAGATTTCCGATGACGGTATCAATATTGAGAATATGATCAACAAGAGCCGCGGTGATTACGCATACACCATCCTGGACGTATGCTCTGAGGTCACACCCGATATCATTGCTGACATTGAAAAGGTAGAGGGCGTTATCAGAGTTCTTACTTATTAAAACAAAATAAGAAAAAAGAGTGGATTTTCCACTCTTTTTTTGTTATAATATATAAGATAAATATTTTAGGTGGTAAGCTATGAGTATTGAAGTGAAAAAGAGAATAGAAGAATTAAGGCGTGATCTCGCTTATCATTCTAAAAAATACTACGTAGACGATGCCCCTGAAATTTCCGATTACGCTTACGATATGCTGTTCCGTGAGTTACAGGAGCTTGAAGCGGCAAATCCTCAGTATTTTGATGAAAACTCACCCACTGTACGTGTAGGCGGAACCGCTATAGAAAAGTTTGAAAAGATCACTCACAACGTTCCTCTAAAAAGCCTGCAGGACGTGTTTTCATACGATGAGCTCAGAACTTATATCAACACTCTTGACGACGATACTCTTGATTATTCAGTTGAGTGCAAAATAGACGGTCTGTCTGTTGCTCTCACTTATGAAGGCGGACGCCTGGCGGCAGGCGGTACGCGCGGTGATGGTGTTACCGGTGAAAACGTGCTTACCAACCTGCGCACTATTGGTAGTATTCCGTTGACTATTGATTACACAGGGCGTCTTGTTGTTCGCGGTGAGGTATTTATGCCTCGCAGCTCCTTTGAGGCCCTCAACGCCGAAAGGGAAGCAAATGAGGAGAAGCTATTTGCCAACCCAAGAAATGCCGCGGCAGGTAGCCTAAGACAGCTTGACTCCAAGATCACAGCCAAGCGTAACCTTGATATTTTCATTTTCAATATCCAGGAGTGTGAAAAACCCTTCGAGCGCCACGACGAGACCTTTGATTTTCTTCGTGAACAGGGCTTCAAGGTGATTCCATACAGAGAAACGATCAGAACCGCTGAGGAGATAATCGCTCATATAGAGAAGATCGGCTCTATGCGCGAGGGACTGCCCTTTGATATAGACGGAGTAGTCATAAAGGTGAATTCACTCTCCAAAAGGGAAGAGATAGGCGAAAATACCAACACGCCTAAATGGGCTGTAGCATATAAATTCCCTCCGGAAAGAAAAGAAACTGTTTTAAGGGATATAGTTATACAGGTGGGTCGAACCGGTGTTCTCACGCCTAACGCAGAGTTTGACCCTATTAAACTTGCAGGAACGACCGTATCTCGTGCAACCCTTCACAACCGCGATTTTATCGCAGAGCGCGACATCCGCATAGGCGACACCATAGTCGTGCAAAAGGCTGGAGACATCATCCCCGAAGTAGTAGAGGTCAACCACAAAAAGAGGGAAGAGGGAAGCGCACCCTTTGTGATGCCTTCTGTATGCCCCTCCTGCGGTTCTCCCGTTTATGAGGCATCAGACGAAGCGGCGATCAGATGTACCAACACCGCTTGCCCTGCTCAGCTTGTTCGTAATATCGAACATTTTGTCAGCCGTGATGCCATGAATATAGACGGTCTCGGCCCTGCGGTGGTTAAGAGCCTGCGTGATGCAGCTCTTGTTTCCGATTACGCAGATTTATATGCGCTTAAGGTTGAAGATGTTGAGAATTTAGACAGAATGGGTAAAAAATCGGCAACCAACCTTGTCACAGCGATTGAAAATTCTAAGGAAGCGGGCCTTGCACGGCTTTTATACGCCCTGGGTATAAGACAGGTCGGCGAAAAAGCGGCAGAGGTGCTGGCTTCAAAATATAACACAATAGAGGACTTCTTTACCGTCAGCAGGGAAGAACTTACCGAAATTGACGATATCGGCTCTGTTACAGCCGACTATATCGTTCAATATTTCTCACTTCCCGGTACGAGGATCCTCATTGATAGACTAAAGGCTTACGGCGTCAAAACAGAGTATGAAAAGGCTGAAAAGACCGATGACAGATTTGCGGGTATGACTTTTGTGCTGACAGGTACTTTACCTACAATGACCCGCGACGAAGCCTCCGCTATAATCGAATCTCACGGCGGAAAGACCTCGTCATCCGTATCAAAGAAGACCACCTACGTTTTAGCAGGCGAAGCGGCGGGAAGTAAACTTACCAAAGCCGAAGCCCTCGGTGTAACGGTAATAGACGAAGAGAAATTTATGGAAATGGTGAAATAATGTTTGTAGATAACGTAAAACTTTTAGTCAAAGCGGGCGACGGCGGAAACGGCTGTGTGGCTTTCCACAGAGAAAAATACGTTTCTCACGGCGGTCCCGACGGCGGAGACGGAGGTAAGGGCGGCAACGTCATAGTTCGCGTAGACGAAGGTGAGACCACGCTCTTATTCTATAAGTACCGCCATAAGTTCATAGCCCAGAACGGCGATGACGGAAAGAACTGCAAGTTCCACGGAAAGAACGGTGAAGACCTTATTATGCTGGTTCCTCCCGGAACTGTCATTAAGGACGCAAATTCGGGACTAGTCATTCACGATATGTCTGACTGCGAGGACTTTATGCTCTGCAAGGGCGGAAACGGCGGTTGGGGTAATACCCACTTCGCAACACCTACAAGACAGATCCCACGCTTTGCCAAGGGCGGTCAAAAGGGACAGGAAAAAGAGGTCATTTTTGAGCTCAAGATGCTGGCCGACGTAGGACTCGTGGGTCTTCCTAACGTAGGAAAATCCTCCATTTTATCCCGTGTGTCTGCCGCAAGACCCAAGATAGCCAACTATCACTTCACGACCTTATCCCCTAACCTTGGCGTAGTTAACACCAAGGGGACTAAAGGATTCGTCATAGCCGACATTCCCGGGCTTATTGAGGGTGCCTCAGACGGTGCGGGACTGGGTCACGCTTTTCTCCGACACGTTGACCGTTGCAGACTGCTTATCCATGTAGTTGACATATCGGGGCTTGAAGGCCGCGATCCTATAGAGGATATCAAGCTTATAAATGAAGAGCTTGATAAGTATTCCATCGACCTTTCCGCAAGGCCTCAGATAATCGCAGCCAATAAAAGCGACTGTCTTGATCCCGAGCTGGTTGACGTGGAAGCATTTGAGAGCTTTGTGAAAGAAAATGGGTGGGAGCTGATGTACGTTTCGGCCGCTACCGGTAAAAATCTCGATGAGCTTATGCTTCGTGCACAGGTGATATTAGATGAACTGCCTCCCATGATAACCTATGATGCAGAGTACGTTCAGGAGGAGATCGTTGATCCTACCGCTCACGATATTGAGATACGCAACGTAAACGGCGTGTACGTGGTAGAGGGCGAGTGGCTTGATAACCTTATGAATAACATCAACTTCTCGGACAGAGAGTCCCTTATGTACTTCCAGAGAGTCCTTAAGAACAGCGGAGTTATCGACGCTCTTACCGCAAAGGGCTGTAAGGACGGAGATACCGTTGATATCTACGGCTTCGAATTTGATTTTGTGCAATAAAGATAATCCCATAGACCGGTTGGCCTATGGGATTAATTTTTACAATTTCAGTCCCGCTTTAACAAAAGCTTCGATCATCGAGTCCTTTTCAGCATCGGTATACCGCTTCATTGGGTAAGTACAGTTACCCACCTCAAAGCCCTTGCGCTCAAGTATGATCTTTGCCGTAGGAATGAGCTTATACTTTAGGAACTCGGCAACGAAACGGTTAGTTTTCTCTTGTGCCTTGTATGCCCTGTCCATATCGCCCGACTTAAAGCAGTCATATATAGCCCTGAAGTTCTCAAGCATATAGTTATAGGAGATACCAATACCGCCGTCAGCTCCTGCGTTAAGACCCATAAGCAGCATCTCGTCAGGACCGTTTAAGATATTCATATCACCTTGTGTTAAGTCCTTTAACCGGATCATTTCATAATAATTTGAGCTGGTCCACTTAATAGCGGTGATATTGTCTATCTCGAACATCCTTGCGGCGAAATTCGCCGTCATATTAAAGCCCACGTTAGGGTTATAATACATCATCAGTGGGATATTTACCGCATTAGCCAGAGTCTTATAATAGTTGTATACGTCGTCCTCGTCATACTGAAAGAACATTGGAGCTGTAGCTGAGATAGCCGCCGCACCGCAGGACTCCGCGTGCTTTGCAAGGGTGATCATTTCGTTATAGTCAGCAGCCGCAACCTGTATGATACAAGGCTTACCGCAAAAAGCCTTCATCTTTCAGAGCGCCAAACCGAGCGCTTGATGATAGAGCACACGGGACATACCTTCAAACAAGAGCTACTGTCCCTGCGTATGAAGATAGCCAACAGGCTTCTAAACAAATCTGAAATGTCTTTGTCCGAGATAGCGCAGTACGTAGGATACCATTCCTACGCAGGCTACTGGAAAGCGATGAAAAAGCATAAAAAAGATGAAGCGAAATAATCGCTTCATCTTTTTTTGTATATAAGAAAGTCGAATTGAATTTCGGTTGACAACTCTTTCGTGGCATTCAGCTTTTCGGCGGTTCCTTTTGGAGAGCGGTAATAGTAGGGAGTCATCGCGAACAGGTCAAGTAAAAGGGAAGTGGTAAGGCTTATTTCGTCCTTTACAGGCACTCGTTCAATCAGTTCAAAGCCTTCATACTCGGTATCGGTTTCTTTATTCTCGTAGGGTTCATCATATATAAGCTCTTTTAACCCCCACAAATGTCTTTTACCGGGAACAGCGTATATCAAAACGCCGTCATCCTGTAAAACTCTATGAAATTCAGATGGCTCCATAGGCGAAAATATATTTGTTAAAATTTTAACAAAGTTAGAGGGAAGCGGAATATCGCGGGAGGAAGCAACGGCAAAGTCAATATCCTTGTATTTGCCTGCAGCAAGGGAAACTGCCTTTTTTGCCACGTCAAAGCCTGCTATGGGGTTATGAGGTATCTTTTCACGGATCTTACCGGTGTAGTAGCCCTCGCCGCAACCGCAGTCAAGGATAACGTCAGCATCATACGTTACGTACTCGGATACCAGCTCGCACAGCTTATCAGAAAATATACCGTAAAATCCTGCTTCCAGAAATCTCCTGCGTGAATGCAGCATAAGGTCATCGTCACCGTGCTTGATTTTATTTGAAGCAGTTAGCAGGTTTACGTAGCCTTGACGCGCTGTATCAAACACGTGACCGTCAGCACAGCGGTAGGAGCGTTCATGTTCAAATAATTCTTTTTTACATTTAGGACAGCAGAATAACATATCGTAGAAAAATTTCTTATTAAAAATGTCGGGTAATAACAGAATAAATACAGATGGGAAATAGCCGATTCACGGCTAAAAACAGCATTTTTGGCGAAACGGCACACTTTCACCCGATTTTCGCTTCCCCCAACTATACAAAATTTTTATTTTGTATAGTTGCGCATATCTTGGCAGGTGAGGCGTGTATTTCCCTCTTTCAAAAAGATTATAATATTTTGCGTTATTTGTCAATGTTGCACTTGATAGGTTTTTACTTTTGTGTTATAATATATTTTATGAAAATTAAGGTTTTTGCTTTGGGTCTGCTCCAGGCTAACTGCTACGTTGTGTCCCTAAATAATGATGCGATCATAATTGATCCCGGTCACAGCGAAAATGCTGTTAACGACTACATTTTAGAAAACAATTTAAACGTACGTGGCGTAATACTTACTCACGCGCATTTTGACCACGTTACCGGTGCTGACTTTTTCGCTAATGCATATAACGTACCTGTTTACGTGCATCGAGCAGACAGCGCGGCACTCACCGACTTCTACGCCAATCTATCACTTCCCTTCCTTCATAAGCAGGTTACGGTTGAAAGCGATAAGGTTTGCGTAGAGGATGGACAGACAGTCGATTTTGGCAATCTGAGCGCAAGATTCATCCATACACCGGGCCACACGGTTGGCGGTATGTGTATCGAGGTCGGAAATGCGATCTTCACGGGTGATACGTTATTTGCCGGGTCTGTGGGCCGCACCGACTTCCCCGGAGGCAGCGAAAGAGTGCTGCTTGACAGCCTTAAAAAGCTAAAGGAGCTTTACGGCGAGCGTGATATGGCTGTCTACCCCGGTCACGGCCCCTCAAGCGATTTGAAAACCGAGATAAAGACGAATATTTACTTCAGGAGTATATAAATGAACTATCAGAGAATAGCTGACTTACTTTTCCCGAATATCACTACCCTTCCCGAAGATATCGAGGCAAGATACGCTGACCGTGAGCTCCCCGAGGGCGCAAAGGTCACACGTTTTGCACCTTCACCCACAGGATTTGTTCATCTGGGCGGTGCTTATCAGGCGCTTCTCGATGAGCGACTTGCTCACCAGAGCGGCGGTGTATTCTTCCTTCGTATTGAGGACACCGACTCCAAGCGTGAGGTTCCCGGTGCCGCTAAGGCGCTGGTAAAAGCGCTGGGCAGATATAATATCAAGTTTGATGAAGGAGTTCTGCCCGACGGACAGATAGGCGCATACGGCCCTTATAAGCAGTCAGAGCGAGTAGAGCTGTATCAGACCTATGCTAAGCAGTTAGTGCGTGAGGGCAAGGCTTATCCTGAGTTTACTACCAAGGAAGAGCTTGAAAGGCTCAACCAAGCTGACAAAAAGGCTGAGCTTGCCGAAAAGGACTGGCACGCAGACGACGCACAGCGTAAAGCCGAGATGCTAAAACTCCGTGAGATCACCGAGGAGCAGATAGAGGAAAACCTGAAGGCAGGCAATCCCTTCGTCCTTCGCATCTTAGCCGACGGTGACCCCGAGAAGAAGGTGCCCGTCACCGACCTTATTAAAGGCAAGTTAGAGCTTCCCGAGAACGACGAGGACTTCGTTCTCTTAAAGAGCGACGGAGTGCCCACTTACCACTTCGCACATGCGGTAGACGATCACCTTATGCGTACCACTCACGTTATCCGCGGTGAGGAGTGGCTTCCTTCCCTGCCCAAGCACCTTATGCTGTTCAGATACTTAGGCTTTAAGCTGCCCAAGTTCTTACACACTGCGCAGATCATGCGTCTGGACGATGAGGGCAACAAGAAGAAGCTCTCCAAGCGTGATATGGGTGCGAATATGGAGGACTACCGTGAGCTGGGTTATGCTCCCATCGTAGTTATCGAGTACCTTATGACCATTCTCAACTCCAACTACGAGGAATGGCATATGCAGAATCCAGATAAGCCCTATACCGACTTCCCCTTCTCTATCAAGAAGATGTCCACCTCGGGCGCCCTCTTTGATATGAACAAGTTAAATGACGTAGCGAAGAACGTAGTCAGCAGGATGACTGCCGACGAGGTTTATGCGGGACTAACCGAATGGGCGGCTGATTTCGCCCCCGAATTCCACGCAGACCTTACAGCCGACCCCGAGTATGCCAAGCGTATCCTCTCCATCGGCAGAGGCGGCAAAAAGCCCCGTAAGGACTACGGCACTTGGCGTGAGGCGATGGAATATATGTACCTCTTCTACGATAAGACATTTGAGGTGAAGGATGCCATCCCCGATACCTTTGACAGAGCTGACGTTGACGCTATGCTCACTGATTTTATCGGTTTTTACGACGAGGCAGACGACCAGAACACTTGGTTCGACAAAATGAAGAAAACCGCAGAAAAGCTCGGTTTTGCCTCTGATATGAAGGCATAT
>JAZQCR010000060.1:0-12468 GCA_045546375.1 Eubacteriales bacterium
GTGATATATCGCTTTCAGCCCCTTCCACCACCGGGAATGTAAAACATCATAGAGATACCGTAACATCTCCGGCGGTCCCCCTCCCACCACTCATGGGGGAGGTGCGTAATCGCATCCGCGTCAGCGGATATATCGCTTTCAGCCCCTTCCACCACCGGGAATGTAAAACATCATAGAGATACCGTAACATCTCCGGCGGTCCCCCTCGGGTGGGTGGGACACGCGCGGGGTTCCCGAGGCGAGCGCAGCCGAGCCTTGGGGTTCCAAGCTCATGGGGGAGGTGCGTGATCGCATCGCCCTAAGGCGATATATCACTGCGCCAACGGCGCTAAAGTCTCCAGTCGTCTTTTGTGTCGCCGGTGGACTCCCTCTACCAGCCTTCCCCAAGTGGGGGAAGGGGGACCGACGAATAGGTGCCTGTATCACAGTAGGTATACTACATCTCGTTGGTGGATGAGGATGCTCTGTTTGAACAGCTCTTACAGTCTCCAGTCGTCCTTGGTGTCGCCGGTGGACTCCCTCATCGTCACATGATGCTTATGAGCAAACTCCTTCAGCTCTTCAAGATACCTCTCGAAAACTGCGGGATCAACGTCCTTTTCGGTGATGTCGTAAACGCCCTTTGCGCTCTTGATGCTTATGTACTTTTCGGGCTTCTTGATAAGGCCGAAGAGCATCTTCTTGGTTCGGATACCGTAGAAGATTGTGCTGATGGTATCGTAAGAGATATTATGCGTAGGGGGATTGGGGGTGTTTAAATTAGTATAGATGAGTTCGGTGTTTTCTACATATAAAAATTCCATAGCATTTCTCCTTGAAAGGTTTGTATTGATATTCTATAGTAAAAATCCTTACACGTCAATACGTTTTCTTTCAAAAAAGTCGTTTTTGTAGGATAAACGTCTTGAAAAGAGCCATAGGCTGTGATATAATTTTCTTATAGGAGGAAGTACTCATGATCTTAAAAATAATCGACCGCCGCCCCGCCATAGTGCGTGAGGACGGAAGTGTAGTTTTTCATTCTATATATACGGGAAACAGATATTGGGGCAGTATGTACAACGTGCTCACGGATTTTAGGGAACAGTCCTGGTCGGTGAGGGAAGAATCCTTCAAGATCGACAAGGATCTTTCGCCAATGGGCGAGGGCCTTCGCTATTTTATCGCAGAGTGCGAAAACAGCACCCTTTATGCAGTGCTCTCCGCCGATAAGGCCCTACTTCGCACCGAAACGGTGAACACGGGGGATGATAAGAACCCATTTGACGTCATTGCCCTTGGAGGTATGTACGAAAGGCGTTTTGAGCGCTGTCTGTATCACGGAATAAACGAGCATAACGGCATCAGAGCTATGGATATGAGCTCTGTTTCCCTCATCAAGAAGTTTTGCGAGAACGACTACACGGAAAGTGCGGTGCATCTTGCCGCCATAGACTGCGAGGGGGAAGCGGTGAACTTCGGTTACGTGAGCTTTGACAGATACTGGACCTCGGTCTTTGCCTGCGAGGGCGGCACGGTGGAGTTTCGCCATTTCCTTGACGGACGTCCGCAAAGGGCAGGGGAGAAGCTGTGCTCTGACTGGATGCTAATCTCCTTCTATGATGATATGGTGGAGGGTTTACCCGAATACGCGCGCTTTATCCACGATTTTAATTCATTTAAGAATCTGCATACCAAGGAGCCTGTGGGCTTTTGCACTTGGTATTATTACATGGGCAAGATCAACGAGCGCACCGTGTATGAAAACCTTGAAAAGTGCAAGCAGATAAAGGATATATTACCTCTGGACGTTTTCCAGATAGACGCAGGGTGGGGATGGCACGGACATCACAGTGAGTGGAATGCAGAGCGCTTCCCTGAGGGTATGAAATACTATGCCGACCTGATAAAAGAGGCAGGGATGACCCCCGGTCTCTGGACCTCTCCCTTTGACTACAATAAGGAGAGCGATGTGGTGCGTGAGCATCCCGAATGGTTCGTGCACTATGAGGACGGATCTCTTGCCATGCGCGGGGATAACTGTATGTTAGATGTGACCCATCCGGGGGCTGCGGAGCTGGTTCGTGAGAAATATCGCCGCTTCACCTACGACTGGGGTTATCGCTACTTGAAGATAGATATAGTCAGCGACTATATGACCTGCGGTGTGTATCATGAGAAGGATGCGGGAGCGCTTCAGAATGTACGAGAGTATTTCCGCCTGGCGCGTGAGGCGTCCCACCCCGACACCTTTATTTTGGGATGCACCAGCCCCCTTTTCGAGATAGCGGAGCACGTGGACGGAGTACGTGTGGCGCTGGACATCTTTGAGAGGTGGGAATCCCTCTTAAAGGAATTTAACCGCATATTTAAGCGGTATTACATGAACGGCACCCTCTTCGTTTCCGACCCCGACTGCCTTATGATACGAAAGGCGGAGAACGAAGACGCTGACTGTCACCGCTTCTGCACACGCACCGACGAGGAGATACACACCTTCCTCGTGGCTATGTATGCCGCGGGCGGTACCGTGATGATATCCGATAAGTTGCCGTTGATGGAAGAAAAGCACTTCCAAATGTATAAAAAGCTCCTGCCTGTAAACGGCAGAGTGGGCAAACCCCTCGACCTGATGGACTCATTCGTTCCCGGTATACTTGATATGGGTGAGAAGGACGGCCGCCGAGAGGTGGCACTTATCAACTGGGGTGAGCGTGAGCGCACCTTTACCGTAAAGCTGGACGGCACTTATGCGGCTCACGAGCACTTTACCGAAGAGGACTTAGGCACTCACACGGATGTTTATTCCGTTACCTTACAGCCTCATCATTCACAGTTAGTTGTGTTAGAGAAACTAAACCAATAGTTTATTGACAGCGGTGTCCGAACGCTGTATAATGGACTTACAGATATACCGAAAGGATAAATAAAATGAAAAGAATAATTGCTTTATTATCTGCTTTAGCCATGGTATTATCCATGGGCGTTTTCTGCGTTGCCGAAACGGGCGGAGCAGGAGAGACACAGGCGGAGTTCCCCTTTGCGGACGTGCCCGCCGCAAGATGGAGCAATCCGTACGTCGTTATGATGTATAATGAGGGCATCGTGGGCGGCGTTTCCGCCAACCTTTTTGCACCTGCCGATAACGTTACCCGCGCTCAGTTCGTTAAGATACTGTGCGGAGTAGCAGGTGCGGACTTAGACGACCTCACTCACGAGTTTACCGACGTAAAAGCAGGCTCATGGTACGAGCCTTACGTTGCCTGGGCGGCATCCCGGGGCATCGTAAACGGGGTTGCGCCCGGTAAGTTTGCCCCTGATGCCAAGATCACCCGTCAGGATATGTCGGTAATGATCTACCGCTACGTGGAAAACGTGCTCTTTGCAGAGCCGGAGCTTCCTCCGTTGCCTCCCGAGCCTATTACTCCCACGGCACCTACTTATATTTTACCCACCGAGACCACGCCTCCTCCCGTGATAATGAGTGACGAGCCGCCTGTGGTGGTCATACCTACCATTCCCGAGGGCCCTGAAGAGCCCGAGGCACCCGCAGGCCTTCCCGTGGTAAACCCTCCCGTGACCTTCACGGATGACGAGAAGATCGCGGATTATGCCAAGGAGGCGGTAGGCGCAATGCAGCAGGCGGGCATTATCGGCGGCGTGGGTAACCCTGACGGCACCTTCCGCTTTGAGCCTAAGAATAATGCTACCCGCGAGCAGGCGTGCAAGATGCTGGGCGAGCTCTTTCTTATCATAAATGAGGACAAGACTCTGCCCGAGCCCGTAGCACCCAGCGCATACCTTATTACCTATGATCTGCAGGGCGGTAAGGCTTCCTGGCTGAAGCAGGCATACACCTCGAAAGAGAGCTTTGTCCTGCCCATGCCCACCAAAGAAGGCTACACCTTCGACGGATGGAGTGGCACGGGTATAAAGGGCAAGCAGAAGACAGTCACCGTGCCCGCAGGCACTACGGGTGATTTGAAGTTCAAGGCGAACTTTACCCCCATCGAGTACACTATCACTTATGACTATAACGGCGGTGCAGGGGAGAGACACCCTAAGCTTAAATATACTGTAGAGTCGGACACCATAGTCGTACCTAATCCCCGCCGTGACGGTTACCAGTTCCTGGGCTGGTCGGGCACGGGGCTTACCTCTCTTAGGAAGGATCTCAGAATAAAGAAGGGTAGCATTGGTGACCGTTCATATAAGGCGAATTGGAAGCCTCTTTCCAAGCAGGCTATTACCCTTGACCTTCTCGGTGACTGGGTGGATGAAAACTTCAATGCTTACTATGACGGAAGTCCCTCTGTGACCGTTATGCAAGAAGTGGACGGAGTGCAGAATATATACAGCGTGGTACACCGCGTGGTCACACCCGATAACAGACGAAGCCAGGTGGAGCTGGTATATACCTCTATCATAGAGGGGCTGGAAATTACCACAGTCATACATATAGGCCCCGTGGGTGACCCCTACTTCAGTGCGTGGGTCGTTGTAGTGGAAACGGGCGAGGTGTACGCAAGGTCGAATTTCATTAGCCACCTTCTTAAGATAAACGAAGATATGTCACCTCATTTTAACTGGAGAAACAATGACTTCTACGGTGAACAGGAGTTTAAAGAAAGCGTTGAAGAACTGGTGAAATTACAGCTTATCGTATCCAAGGCGCTTGGCAACGAAATTTATTGGAATGTTATCGGCAAATACGGCCACGACTTAAGCGTATTCGGACTTTAATTTTAAAAAGGGCGGAAGCGAAGGCTTCCGTCCTTTTTCGTTTGGCGTTGGGATGAGGGGCACACTGCCCGAATCGCTGTGATGTTACGAGCGGTGAGCACCCGCACCTCCCCCGAGCGCCGTTGGCGCAGTGATATATCGCCTTAGGGCGATGTGATCACGCACCTCCCCCATGAGCTCGGAACCCCAAGGCTCGGCGACCCTCGCCTCGGGAACCCCACGCCGTCTGCCCACCACCCACGGGGGACCGCCCGCAAGGGTGGTGGAAGGGGCTGAAAGCGATATATCCGCTCCGCGGATGTTACGCCCCCTCCGTCAACCGACAAGCGGTTGCCACCTCCCCCGATGGTGGAGGTGCACGCTGCCGCAGGTCGCTGTGATATTACGAGCGGTGAGCACCCGCTTTAGCCTTCCCCTTTGGTCAAAGGGGAAGGTGGCGCCTGCCTTTGGCAGGTGACGGATGAGGATTTGGACGAAGCGGATATTTGCCGCAAGGCAAATGTCATCCCTATTCTTTTTACACGGTAGCAGTTATGTTGATGTGTTTTGTGCATAAAAAGGTCGATTTCCGTCTGCGGACGGAAATCTTCACCTATCATACTCATCCACCATCGGGTCATTATATAGCGACAGTTACGTAGACCTCTATCCGATGGTCCCCCTTCCCTTACTTAGTGAAGGTGCACGCTGCCGCGAATCGCTGTGATATTATGATTGGTGAATGCAATCTTAAGCCTTCCCCTTCACGGAAGGAGAAGGCTTATGGAAGGCCGACATAACAGCAAAAAATAACAGCATCTTACTATTAAAGATGCTGCTATTTGTTTATCTCGGGCTTATCCGTGCGGCACAGAATGTAGTCCATGCTAACCCCATAAAAATCTGCCAGTTTTATAAGGGTCTCGGTAGGCGGTACCCGCTCACCGCTCTCGTATTTGGAGATAAGCGCCTGCTCTATCCCCGTTTTCATCTGTAACCCGAGCTGTGTCAGCCCTTTTTCTTTTCGCAACTTCTTAAGATTGTTTTTCATCACATCACCTCAATGACATTATGTCATAATTTAGTGTTGACAAATATGACGATTTGTCATATAATGGGGATGACAATAAACTTTTTTGAATGTGTAAAAATCTCTTGACAGGTTTGATTTGATGTGATAAATTGTATTTGAAAGATAGTGATCTTACCGGTGGTTGTGTGCTTAAAATGCGTTGTTTGCACCTAAAAACCGGTGTTTTGCACCAGTCCTTCCGTTTGGTGAGGGATATATGATATAATAAAACTGCGAATTTTACAGGAGAAAAAATTATGAAGAGACTAATATCGCTATTACTTGCGAGTGTTATGATGATGAGCGTGTGTACGTTCTGTACTTATGCTGAGGCTGAAAAGGAGAACGGAGAATTCCCCTTCGGCGACGTGCCTGCGTCCAGATGGAGCAATCCGTACGTAGTCCTTTTACAAAGAGAGGGCATCGTAGGCGGTAAGACGGAAAACGTCTTCGCTCCTATGGATAATGTGAAACGCGCTGAATTCGTAAAGATGTTAGCAGGTGTAGCAGGCGCTGATATGGGTGAAGCCACCCACACCTTTACCGACGTGAAGAAGGGCTCCTGGTATGAGCCTTATGTTGCATGGGCGGCATCCGAGGGTATCGTAAATGGTATGTCGGCAGATAAGTTTGCCCCCGATGCACAGATCAGCCGCCAGGATATGGCTACTATGATCTATCGCTACGTGACAAACGTGCTGTATGCCGAGCCTGCAGAACCGCCCGTTCCCGTGGAGCCTATCGCTCCCACCGAGCCTGACAGCTCCGAGCCTACCGAGGCAACGGAGCCCTCGGAGTCTGACGAGCCTACCGAAGGCGTCATTCCCACCGAGCCTACCGAGCCCGAGGAGCCTAAGGGACTGCCTACTGTAAACGAGGCAATCACCTTCTCGGATGATGCCGATATTGCAGACTATGCTAAGGAGGGCGTCAGCGCTATGCAGCAGGCTGGCATCATCGGCGGTGTTACCAACGGTGATGATACATACCGCTTTGAGCCTAAGAATAAGGCTACCCGCGAGCAGTCTGCCAAGATGCTGGCCATGCTCTATCTTATCATCAATGAGGATAAAGAGCTGCCCGAGCCCGTACAGCCTAAGGCATATACCATCAAGTACTCTACCGGATTTGGACAGCTGGCTGACGGTGCGCCTCGTGAATACCGTTCCGGTGAGGGAACCAAGGTTCCTAACCCTACGAAAGAGGGTTATACATTTGAGGGATGGACAGGCACAGGCCTTGGTAAACCTGTGAAGAACCTGGTGCTGAATCATCCCGTGGCGGGAGATCTTACCCTTACCGCCAAGTGGACACCCACGAAATACAAGATAACATACCAGCTGAACGGCGGTACCGTCAGCGATGCGCCTACGTGGTATACCATAGAAACAAACGGACTTGCTATCCCGATACCGAAAAAAGCGGGCAGCGTTTTCAAGGGCTGGCGAGTTAATAACAAGGGTAGTCTGACCAGTAGTATTTCTCCCACTCGGATTTATAGAGGAACCACGGGCGACAGGCTGTATTCTGCCGAGTGGCAGGAGGTGACCCCTCAGGAGTATGCTACCCGCGTACTTTGCGAGTGGATAGATGAGCGCGATGATGAAGTGATCAACGGAGTGCCCTATTACGTCGAGAACACGACTGTCTCCACCTCGTATGCCTCATCAATACGGATGACATCGATCGGCAAAGAGGAGGTTAAAGTCGTCTCCAGTGCCATCATCGGTAAATATCAGTATGTAGTTACCATAAAGCTAACGAATGAGTCAAAAAAATTCAGCATCTATGTCGAAATGTTTAACGGACAGCAAAATCTGTACGAAGGAAACGGTAAGCTCAGCTTCAACGGCGCATCGCCTGACTTCACCTTGACTCGCAAAAAGGGCATAGGGCAAAATCTGGGAAGGCTCCCTTCAAATATAGGTACTAATCTTGATGAAGATGAGATACGAAGGATTGCCGAGCAGGAACTGAAGCGCACGTATAAATGGCTAAACGATGTTTTCCACAACCGCATCAAGAGCGGCAAATATGATATGTCCTGCTTTGGACTGTGATGCCCCTTGAAAATGCGTTGATCTGAATGAATATTAAAGGAGGAAGACATGAAGAGAATAGTATCTTTATTGATGGCGAGCGTTATGCTGCTTGGTATGTGCACTTTTTGCTCTTTTGTCTCCGGGCAGGGAAACGGCGCGACGGAATTTCCCTTTGGGGACGTGCCTGCGTCCAGATGGAGCAATCCGTACGTGGTGCTTTTGCAGAGAGAGGGAATAGTCGGCGGCAAGAAGGAAAACGTCTTTGCGCCTGCAGATAACATAAAGCGTTCGGAATTTGTAAAGATGCTGGCGGGAGTAGTGGAGGCTGACACGAACGGAGCCACCCATGCCTTTACCGACGTAGTATCGGGCGCATGGTATGAGCCTTACGTTGCCTGGGCGGCATCTGAGGGTATAGTAAACGGCGTGGCAGAGGGAAAGTTTGCTCCCGATGCTCTTGTTACCCGTCAGGATATGGCTACTATGATATACCGTTTTGCCACTCTGGTGCTTTATCCCGAGGTAGAGGAGCTTCCCTCCGACCCCGACAGCTCTGAGTCTGCAGAGGACGAGGATCCTTCCGATTTGCCTGCTCCCACAGAGCCTGGAGCTCCGCAGGGGCCTACTTACGTTTTATCTACAGAGCTGTTGCCTACTCCTGAGGTAATGTCGGATGAGCCCGAGAGTGCGCCCGGTTCCACTGAGACGGCAGACCCCACGGAGTCCTCGGAATCGGAAATGCCCTCAGATCCGGGTGAGTCTAAGGGATTGCCCATCGTAAACGAGGCGATCGCCTTCTCTGACGACGGGGAAATCGCAGAGTATGCGAAGGATGCTGTCAGCGCTATGCAGCAGGCGGGTATTATCGGCGGCGTTACGAACGGGGATGACACCTTCCGCTTTGAGCCAAAGAATAAGGCTACCCGTGAACAGTCTGCCAAGATGCTGGCGATGCTCTATCTTATCATCAATGAGGATAAAGAGCTACCCGAGCCCGTAAAACCCAAGGCGTATACCATTAAATACGTCATTGACTCAGGGGAGATCAGCGGTGCACCCACAGAATACTATACGGGAGAGGGGACGAAGGTGCCTAATCCGACGAGAAAGAACTACACCTTTTTGGGATGGACGGGCACAGGTCTCGGTAAGCCCGTTAAGAATCTTGTGCTAAATGCTCCTATAGCAGGAGATCTGACACTTACGGCGAAGTGGACTCCTACGAAATACAAGATAACCTATAAGCTTGGCGGCGGTAAGGCTCCGGGTGCTAAAAGTGAATATACGTTTAAAGATAGTTTTACTTTGCCTACGCCCACCCGCGCCGGATATGAATTCTTGGGATGGAGCGGAACAGGCGTAAGCGGAATACAAAAGACGGTCAAGGTGTCTGCGGGCTCGACGGGAGCGCGCACTTACACGGCGAACTGGAAGGCCATTAAGTATAAGATTACGTATAACATGGATGGCGGCACTCTCTGGTTGCCGGTGACAAGCTACACTGCCGATAGTAAGACCATCGTGGTGAACGACCCCGAGAAATTAGGATTCCAGTTTGTCGGTTGGATAGGGACCGGCCTTGATAAGCCGACAAAGAAGCTGAAGATCCCTGCGGGGAGCACGGGGAATCGCGTGTATACCGCCGTCTGGCGCGAGGTAAATAAGCAGGCTGTTGCTCAGGTGTACCTGTTCGACTGGATAGAGGCAAACAAGACCTATACAGTTGGTGTAGACAGCGGGGTAAGGATCAATTTTAAAGACGGCGGAAAGGATTATTCCTTTACTATGCTGGCTCGTATGCCGGGTGATGACTATGGCAGACCTGGCTCAATAGAGGTGGTGCTTAATACAACGGTTTATTTAGATAATGAACGGTGGGACATAACCTTGAAGCTGTATCCGTTGTCTGATCCGATATATGGCTTGACACTAACCGATCTTAGCACCGGTAAGGTCGCATATTCGTATGAGAAAAAGCTGTATTTCTATTCGGACGGAAGTATGCAGTTTACTACTACTCATGACCATGCTCATGAATTTGGTGAAGAATGCAATTACCGATGCAGTTATGGGTACCGTATTGATCTTGAAAAGAAATTGGCGGTAGAGCTGGGAAGGATCGTTCAGCAGGTCAACCGTATTTTCTGGTATGAGATCGGGGTTTACGGTTACGATCTGACATTATATGGATTCGGGAGACCGTGGCTGTAACCGATTTCTGCCGCGGGACGCGGAGGCACCGTCCCTGTCGGAGCAGTGATAATCGCCTACGGTATCTCTATAACCAAGCCGTTTTTGATATTTAAAAGTTTTGAAGGGGTGCGGGGAAACTTTTGCAAAAGTTTCCCCGCATTATTATTTTTTCACAAACCCCCTTGACAGTTGCATTTGTTGGTGCTATAATGTATGTTACCGTAAAATCGAATAAAATGCCCTATTGGCGGAATTTTCCTGTCGAAAAGTGCATAAAGCCTTGATTTTACTGGGTTTTTACGTAATCAAAAAATAATATAAATACAAGATGTGGTGTATCCGAAGAGCGGAAAAGCAGATTTTTGTAATTTTTTCACATCCCGGCTTATAATTTGTCGGTAACCAGCCTGGCATAGGAGAGGGAGAAATGTGAACGAATTGTAAAACTTGTGCGCCGTGTTTTCGGTATGCCCTTTTTCTTGCGGAAATGGAGGACAAAACAAATGGTTAAACCCCAGCAGATGGGCAAAACTACGAGAATGAGCTTCTCAAAGATCAAGGAAGTCATCAATATGCCTGACCTTCTTGAAGTTCAGAAGAAGTCTTATCAGTGGTTTTTGGAAGAAGGCCTTGACGAGGTCCTGCGCGACGTTTCCCCTATAGTAGACTATTCGGGCAACCTGCAGATCGAGTTCGTCAGCTATTCCATCGATCCCACCCCCAAGTACCCCGAGGAAGAGTGTAAGGACCGTGACGTAAACTACGCGGCACCCCTGCGCGTAGTAGTTCGCCTTTTCAATAAGGAGACAGGCGAGGTCTCTGAGAAGGAGATCTTCATGGGCGATTTCCCGCTCATGACCGAGAACGGTACCTTCATCATCAACGGCGCAGAGCGTGTCGTTGTATCTCAGATCGTACGTTCCCCCGGTATGTACTATGAATCCAGCGTTGATAAGAGCGGTAAGCGCAATTATGCTGCTACCGTTATCCCCTATCGTGGCGCATGGCTGGAGTACGAGACCGACGCAAACGACGTTTTCTACGTTCGTATCGATAAGAACCGTAAGATCCCCGTGACCGTGCTCATCCGTGCTCTGGGCGTTGACAGCGACGCGCAGATCAAGGATATGTTCGGTGAGGACGTGAAGATCCTCGCTACCATTGACAAGGACGGTATGAAGGACGCCGCTATAGCTAACGGCACCTCCGAGCGTGACGAGGCACTTAAGGAGATCTACAAGAAGCTCCGTCCCGGTGAGCCGCCTCTCGTTGAGAGCGCGCTGACCTTGGTGGGCAACCTGTTCTTTGACCCCAAGCGCTATGACCTGGCGCCCGTTGGACGTTATAAGTTCAATAAGAAGTTAGGCATCGCCTCCCGCGTAGCAGGCAGAAAGCTGGCTTCTCCCGCTATCTCCGCCATTACCGGCGAGGTGGTCGCGAAGTCGGGTGCCAAGGTAGATGCAAAGTTAGCTGAAAAGCTGGAGTTCGAGGGCGTTAACTCCGTATCCGTTATCGCAGAGGACGGCGCAGAGGTAAAGGTATTCTCTAACGGTACCGTATACCCCGAGGCGGTTCTCGGCTACGACCTTTCCGAGGTGAAGATCACCGGTAAGGTAGACCTTGAGGTGCTCAACGAGATCGTGGACGAGTGTGACGGCGACAAGGCGGCTATCCTTGCTATGGCTGATGCACGCCGCTATGACCTCTCTCCCAAGCACATTACCAAGAATGATATCTTCGCTTCCATTAACTATCTTGTATCCCTTTCCCACGATGTGGGCGTGGTTGACGATATCGACCACTTGGGCAACCGTCGTCTGCGCTCTGTAGGTGAGCTCTTACAGAACCAGATGCGTATCGGCTTCTCCAGAATGGACAAGATCGTTAAGGAGAGAATGACCATTCAGGACAGCGAGACCATCACTCCCGAGGCGCTTATCAATATCCGCCCCGTAGTTACCGCTATCCGTGAGTTCTTTGGCTCTTCTCCTCTGTCCCAGTTCATGGACCAGAACAATCCTTTGGCAGAGCTGACTCACAAGAGAAGACTTTCCGCTCTCGGTCCCGGCGGTCTTTCCCGTGACCGTGCATCCTTCGAGGTTCGAGACGTACACTACACCCACTACGGAAGAATGTGTCCTATCGAGACTCCTGAAGGACCTAACATCGGACTTATCTCCTACCTTTCCACCTATGCCCGCATCAACGAGTACGGCTTCATCATGGCGCCCTACCGTAAGATCGACAAGAAGAAGGGTATCGTGACTAACGAGATCGTTTATATGACTGCGGACCAGGAGGACGCCTTCACCGTAGTTCAGGCAAACGAGCCCCTTGATGAAAAGGGTAAGTTTATAAACAAGCGTGTTACCGCGCGTCAGCGCGCCGAGATCCTTGAGGTAGAGTCGGGCGAGGCAGACTATATGGACGTATCCCCCAAGATGGTTGTGTCCGTGGCTA
>JAZQCR010000061.1:0-4232 GCA_045546375.1 Eubacteriales bacterium
TAACAAAAATACTATCGCAGATTGCCGATAATAGGGCTTTTTGTCCATCGCTTCTCGTTCTTGCTTGGATGCATACAGATAGGAATTATTCAAAAGAAAACCTTTTTCGCAAAAGGAACGAATGCTTAATACGATAGCAAATATGGCCAGTAAAAACAGAACACCCGCAGCAATCATTTCTTGAACCTCCAAATTCTTATTTATCGAACTGATTATACCACATTTTATTGAAGATTTATATAGTAAAATTAAAAGGCAGAATTAGCGATAATAAATCACCAAATCCGCCCATTACTTTTACTACGGTGGTTTGAATCTACCTTGACGGAGATTTTTATATTCGTCTGTGAAGCAGACACCGAACCTCTTCACTATTACTTCTTACTTATTACTTTCCAAAAATCCTCGTAGATAAGAGAAAAGTGAAGAGTGAAGAGGTAATAGTGAAAAAGACCTTTACAATTAATCATATCACAAAATACGGGATATTTCAATGATGCATCGCCTGCGGCGATATGATGCATTTGCTTCGCAAATATGATGTTGCTCGTTCCACTCGCAATGATGCGATGTTTGCCATAAAATGTGGCGAAGCCACACATCATTCGCGAAGCGAACATCATTAGGCGAAGCCGTCATCATTTGCCGAAGGCAAACATCATTCAAAAAACGCACCTTTGTCGTTAGACAAAAGTGCGTTTTTTGTTGGTGGGAGCGGGTGGATTCGGACCACCGAAGTCAGTGACAACAGATTTACAGTCTGCCCCCTTTGGCCGCTCGGGAACGCTCCCATATGGAGCTGGTGAACGGAGTCGAACCATCAACCTGCTGATTACAAATCAGCTGCTCTGCCATTGAGCCACACCAGCATTTTTATACGGTTTCTCCGACGCTTTTTACCAGCGCTTTGCTATTATAGCATATCAAAAAGGCGTTGTCAATAGTTTTTTATATTATTTTTATGCTACTTTCTGTACAATGAAGGAGAAATATGATATAATAGACCGTAAGCAAAGTTTCCACAGGGGCTACGATGAAAAACCTTACAGTAAACAGATTTCTAAACACCGCTCTCGCCTGCTTTGCCTTTTTGTCGGTGGGGGCCGTAGCGGTACTGAATTTTATCTATACTGCCGCCGTCGGGCATAACAAATACGAGATCGTCGAGTTCACTGCCGACCCTATTAACGGTCTTTCCTTGGCAGGAGCCCTCGCCGTTCTTTTGGCGCTTGCTGTATTCCTTTCAAAATATCTTGAACGCATAGACCCGAAGAAGCTCTTTTGGCTTCTGTCTGCCGTTTACGGCGTGGCGGCGCTCTACCTGATCTTAAACGTGGACGGTAATATCCGTGCGGACGTAAAGCAGGTATATAACAGCGCTGTCGCCGTCTCGCAGTGGAGCTACGCCCCCTTCCTTAAGGGCGGTTATATGGAGCGCTATCCCCATCAGCTCGGGCTTATGTATTACGACAGTCTTCTCCTTCGCTTCAGCAGTAATACCAAGGTGCTCTTCGCCGCCAATTTCGTTTTCGTGCTGGGCATCAATTATTTTACCCTTAAGATAGCGGACTTCCTTTTCTCGGATAGGCGAGTGAGCGTGCTCACGGAGGTCCTTTCCTTTGCGTTCCTGCCTCAGCTCTTCTTTATCCTCTTCGGATACGGGCTGATACCCGGCTTCTTCTTCCTTATAGGCGCTTTTTATTTCGCTCTGCGCTTTTCAAGGGAGCATAAGCCGTGGACTCTTCTTGCCCTGACGGCGTTTTCCGCCGCGGCAGTATTACTTAAGAAAAACTGCCTTATCGGCGTGGTGGCCATAGTGATCTATCTTCTGCTTTCGGTAAAGCGGGAGCTCCTTGCCGCCCACGGTGTGGCGATACTGTGCGTGCTCTTAGCGGCGATACTGCCGGGTAAGGCGCTCCTTTCTCATTACGAAAGGGTGAGCGGACAGCCCCTTGAGGGCGGCGCGCCCTCCGTGCTATGGCTCGCCATGGGCACCGACCCCGATAACGTATCCCACGCGCCCGGCTGGTATAACGGCTACGTTTGGCGGGTGTACGACGAGGCGGGCTACGACAGCGAGGAGGCCGCGAGGACAGGAAAAGAGAAGCTCTCGGACAATATAGACAGGATCACGGCTGAGCCCAAGGCAGCCTTCAAGTATTTTAAGGACAAGGCGATCTCGGTGTGGTGCGATCCAAGCTATCAGTCCATCTGGTCGGGCCCCCTTGAGGACTGCGGGCAGACTACGGGCACCGAGCTGACAAGGTCTGTCTTTACGGGCGGGGACGGCGCCAAGCGGGTCACCGCTATAGGGGACCTCGCTACAATGTTTATATGGCTCTTTGCCATAGCCTTCCTTATCCTTTGCCGAAGGGTGAGGGACGGATGGCAGCTGCCTTTTATGTATTTTATAGGCGGACTGCTCTTTCACACTGCGTGGGAGGGCAAGAGCCAATACGTATATACCTACGTTTTCGTGCTGATACCCTTTGCCGTCTGCGGCTTTATCAGGCTGGCGGACATTATGAGAGATCAGTATGCCAAGGTGAAAGAGAGAGGAGTTAAACAATGAACTATGACGTTATAATCATCGGTGCGGGGCCCGGCGGTATCTTTTCCGCCTACGAGCTGGCGCGCTTAAACAAGGATCTGAAGATCGCCGTATTCGAGGCGGGACATGAGCTGGCGAGGCGTAAGTGCCCCATCGACGGTGAGAAGATAAAGACCTGTATCGGCTGTAAGAGCTGTTCCATTATGAGCGGCTTCGGCGGTGCAGGCGCTTTTTCCGACGGCAAATACAATATCACCAACGACTTCGGCGGCACCCTCTATCAGTACATAGGCAAGAAAAAGGCTCTTGAACTCATGCACTACGTAGACGAGATAAATATGCGCTACGGCGGAGAGGGCTGTAAGCTCTATTCTACTGCGGGCACCCGCTTCAAGACCCTGTGCATCCAGCACGACCTGCACCTTTTGGACGCCTCCGTGCGTCATCTGGGTACAGACATCAACTACGTGGTCTTAGAGAACATCTATAACGACCTAAAGGACAAGGTAGACTTCTACTTTGATACTCCCGTGGACACGGTTGCCGTACGTGAGGGCGGATACACCGTCAAGTGCGAGGGCGGCGAATATACCTGCACCGACTGTATCATCTCGGTGGGCAGAAGCGGCAGCAGTTGGATGGAGAAGGTATGTCGTGAGCTTGCTATCCCTACAGAGAGTACCCGTGTGGACATCGGCGTCAGAGTGGAGCTGCCCGCATCCGTGTTCGCTCACCTCACCGACGAGCTTTACGAGAGTAAGATCGTTTACCGCACCGAGAAGTACGGTGACAAGGTGCGCACCTTCTGTATGAACCCCAAGGGCGCCGTGGTAAACGAGAATACCAACGGCATCATTACCGTAAACGGCCACAGCTACGAGGACCCCGAGAAGCAGACGGAGAATACCAACTTTGCCCTTCTCGTTGCAAAGCACTTTTCCGAGCCCTTCAAGGACTCTAACGGCTACGGCGAGTCTATCGCCCGCCTTTCCAATATGCTGGGCGGCGGAGTTATCGTTCAGCGCTTCGGCGACCTTATCCGCGGCCGCCGCTCTACACCTAACCGTATCGAGGAGGCATTTATCACTCCTACCCTGAATGCCACTCCCGGTGACTTAAGCCTTGTGCTGCCCAAGCGTATCCTCGACGGCATTATCGAGATGATCTATGCCCTTGATAAGGTAGCCCCCGGTACCGCAAACGACGATACCCTGCTCTACGGTGTAGAGGTCAAGTTCTATAATATGGAGGTCTCGGTAAACGACCGTCTTGAGTCAAAGTACAAGGGCCTCTACGTTATCGGCGACGGCAGCGGCATCACCCATTCCCTCTCCCACGCCTCTGCAAGCGGAGTGTACGTAGCGCGGAATATAGCGGGCGATAAGCCCGCAGCGATATAAATTCCTTACGGAATTATAGCATAACGCCACCTGCCGTTATGCAGCGATATAAATTCCTACGGAATTTGCGATATACCTTCGGTGCGATATATCACTTCGTGATGGGATTGCGCACCTCCCCCATGAGTGGTGGGAGGGGGACCGACGGAGATATGTCTACACCACTATGATAAAAGAAACATTCCGTTGGTGGAAGGGGCTGATAGCGATATATCACTTCGTGATGTGATATATCCCTTCGGGACGTGAGGAGCCTCATCCACCGTTTTGCGAAGCAAAAC
>JAZQCR010000062.1:0-13525 GCA_045546375.1 Eubacteriales bacterium
GCTCCGTTGCTGACGACCGTAAGGTTGGTATCGGCCACGGTAACCTGGGCGCTATGCTGCTCCGCGACGAGACCAAGTGCTTTGCATTCCTTGCAGGTCACGAGTCCTTCGCTGCTGCAGAGGGCGCTATCGGTCTTGCAAAGAGCGCTAACAAGGCAAGAAACGAGGACTTAAGAGTTATCCTCAACGGTCTCGGTAAGGACGCCGCTCAGATCATCTCCAGAATCAACGGCTTTACCTACGTACAGACCAAGTTTGACTACCACACCGGTAAGGTAGAGGTAGTTAAGGAGACTGCTTACTCCAACGGCGAGCGCGCTAAGGTTCGCTGCTACGGCGCAGACGACGTTCGTGAGGGCGTTGCTATCATGCATCTGGAGGGCGTTGACGTTTCCATCACCGGTAACTCCACCAACCCCACCCGCTTCCAGCACCCCGTTGCAGGTACCTATAAGAAGGAATGCATCGAGCAGGGCAAGAAGTACTTCCCCGTTGCCTCCGGCGGCGGTACAGGACGTACTCTGCACCCCGACAACATGGCTGCAGGTCCCGCTTCCTACGGTATGACCGACACTATGGGTCGTATGCACTCTGACGCACAGTTCGCAGGTTCCTCCTCCGTTCCCGCTCACGTTGAGATGATGGGTCTGATCGGCGCAGGTAACAACCCCATGGTTGGTATGACCGTTGCGGTTGCTGTTGCAGTTAACGAGGCGCTTAATAAGTAATTTGATTACAACGAAAGGCTTTCGCTTTGTGCGAAGGCCTTTTGGTTTGCTTTCACGGGACGTCGAGGGCGCCGTCCCCTACAAGGGTAAGAGGCTTTCGCTTTGGCGAAGGCCTTTTTGTTCTATCGGTATTCTGCTATTGACATAGTATTTTTTTCTGATATAATGAAGGTGAAGAAAGCGGACAGGCAACACTTGCGCTTTATTATATTTTACAGTCTTCAGAACGTCCGCAGGGGCGTTCTTTTGCTTTTTTAAAAATTTCATCCTTTTGTGTAACGTATTGGAATTATTTACGTCTATATAGGTGAAAGCAAATACATGAAAGTGAGGTAATATCATGAAAACATCTTTAATTAAAACAAGTATGTCTTTATTCTTATGTGCGGTACTTATCTTGCTCTCATTTTCCGCCTGCTCCGAGAAGACAGCGGAGACCGCCCCTACAGAAGCCCCGATAACAGCAGAAGGAGAGATCGAGGGCGGGATAAAATGGAAACTGCAGGGAGGCACCCTCACCGTATCAGGTGCAGGAGATATGCCCGTAACGACTATGGATGCGCCCGACCCACCCCAGCCGTACAGTTATCCATGGAAAGAGTACAAGGATGAGATCACAGAGATCGTCATAGGCGACGGTATCACCTCCGTAGGAAATGATGCATTTTACGACTGCGAATTCGTCACGAGCATAAAACTGCCCGACACCCTTACCCGCATTGGCCGTTCAGCCTTCGTCGGATGCTTCGCACTTGCCGAAATTGATATCCCCGAGAGCACAAAAGAGATCGGCCCGTGTGCCTTTATGAGCTGTACCGCCTTAGATAAAATTTCACTTGGCGAGGGACTTGAGTACATCGGCTCCGGTGCATTTACCACCACGAAATACGCAGGAGTGCACGACAACTGGGATAACAACGCACTGTACATCGGAAGCGCTCTTATAAGGGTAAGGGGAGTATCAGGTGATGTGGTCGGAGGGGTGACGGTCAAGGACGGTACCACCATAATAGCCTCCGACGCCTTCAACGGCTGTGATAAAATGACGAAGGTAATTATCCCGTATTCCGTTAAATACTTTGGAGATGGCATGCTATCAGGCTGTTCTTCCCTCACGGAATTTACCATCCCGGATGCGCTATCCGTGATACCTGACTATTTCTTTACCGGATGCTCTTCTCTTAAAGAGCTCGTCATTCCCGACAGGATAACCTATATTGGCAAATACGCCTTCAAGGATTGCTCTTCCATTAAAGAGATCAGCATTCCCGAGAAGGTTACCGAGATCCTACCTCTCACGTTTCACGGATGCACTTTCCTCTCAAATATTGTCCTTCATGACGGCATAACCAAAATCGGTGTATCCGCCTTCAGCGGATGTGCCATTACGGAATTCACCTTCCCTGAAAAGGTTACCGAGATATCCGAGAGACTATTCACAGGATGCAAGGAGCTGACCACCGTTAATACCCATGAAGGGATGACCTCCATTGGGCTTTCTGCCTTCAGCAATTGCAGTAAGCTGAAGGATATCACCATCCCTGCAGGCACCACGGCGATCGGTAAGAAAGCATTTTGGTTCTGCGAGAGTTTAGAGAGCGTCAGTATTCCCGACAGCGTCACTATGATCGAAGAGGATGCCTTCAGAAAATGCACCTCTCTTAAGAGCGTACACCTCCCGTCAAGTGTTGAGAGCATTCACGGCACGGCGTTCTACGGATGCGATGCACTTGAGGACATCTACTACAACGGAACAAAGGAGCAGTGGTGGGCAATTACCACCTACGGTGTTGGTGCAGATAATTCAACCGTGCATTTTGAAGAAAACTGAAATAAAAGGCTTTCGCTTTGGCGAAGGCCTTTTTGTTTTGCAATTGCACCCCTTCCACCATGGCATAGCCATGGTTCCCCTCCCGTCGCTCAGAACCCCATCACTCAATTTATTCGTGACGTGAACTCCACGCCGTGGGGGAAGTGCATAACGCTTAATAAGTGATTTTTGCTTACAGCATTAAAGGCTTGGAGAAAACTCCAAGCCTTTTGATTATTTGTTTGCTATATTCTCGCAGAATCGCATCAAGATGGTGGCTACTTGCGCACGGGTCGCCTTACCTTGTGGATCAAGGTGTGCTACACCTCCGATGTTATTTCCTGTTACGAGTCCTACTGCGTTTGCCCAGGATAGTGCATCCTTTGCCCAGGACGAAACCTTGCCAACGTCGGGATAGGAATCGGTAAACTCCCTGCCGGCTACGTCGTATCCCTTATAATCGGAATATCTGTGAAGAATGGTAGCGAGCTGCTCACGGGTGATCTGCCCGTTCGGTGCGAAGGAGGTGGGATTCATACCATTGACTATTTGATTCTCATACGCCCAGGCTACGGGATCCATATACCAGGCGTCCTTCAGATCGGTAAAGGGTGTATCTCCCTCCACCTCGGGTGAACCCTCCATTCTGTAAAGGACTGTCACCACCATGGCTCTGGTCGTAGTAGCATCGGGGCCGAACTGACTGCCGGATACGCCGTTCATAAGGCCCTCCGTCGCTACGTATCTGACCGCATCCTCATACCATACGCCCTTCTTCACGTCGTCAAAGCAGACGGTCTCATAGCTGTCAAGAGTCTCATCACAACGGGTACATTTCTTTTCCTTCAGGCCGTTTTCGGTGAGGGACGCCTTCTTTGTTACCTCCCATTTACCGGCCTTGTGCCCTGCAGGTTTACCGTAGGGTTCGCCGCAGATGGCACACATGGCAGGCTCGGTACAGGTGGCAGTACCGCCCACGTGGGTTGTATGAGCATCCCCGGGATTTTTGATAATAAACTCCTTGACCACAGTGCCGCTGTAGTTACCCTGAAATTTTATAATAACTCTTCCTACTCCCGGATTCACATTATTCTCATAGGATATAGTATAGTTATCGTAATACTTACTGCCGTACTGCTGTCCCGCCTCTACGGGGATATTTCTGTCCACTACGGGATAGTAAATACTCACAAAGGGCTTGATGGGCTTACCCGTATAGGTATACTCCGACTTCATTTCATAAGTCAGCTTCTCTCCCGGATACGGCTCTATCACGTAATCAGCATAGACGGTTCCCACGTGACCGTAATTGTTAATGGTGAAGCGGAATTTCTTTTCACCTGCCGCCCACATGCTGAAGCCCTCAAAGACGAATTCGCCCGTAGGACGCTCAAAGCGGTTACCCGCTTCGTCATAAAGCTCGTAATCGGGTAACGGAGGGCCTCCCGCAGGCGAGAACGTTGCCTTGGTAGAGCTCAGCCTCAATTCCCACTTGGAAATATCCTTCTTTTTAATGGTGAACGGCACCTTTACAGTACCCTTAAACACACCGCCGAAGTCCGGGCCGTTACCGGTAATGACCGCAGTAGCAGTTCCTATGACGTAGTTGTTCTCATAGGTGATGCTGTAATCCACTCCCTCTACCAGGTTGTAGCCCTTTTCCTTGAGCACAAGCCTCTTCACCTTAGGCTCGGGGTAATTAGAAGTACGGTACTCATATTCATAGCCCTCAAGCTCGGCCTCGAAATCGGATATATCAATGAATTTGGTGAAATCGTACTTTCCGTCCTCCAGCTTCTCTACGTTTACCTTATAGAATCTCGGAGAATCCTCAAAATAATTCGCATAGTAATATTCACCCGTCTCAAACCAGATGATATGTCCGTCTCTATATACAGGCTGAGCGCATCCCAGACGGCCGTAAACGGAATGGATATCACCTACCACGTTGCCCAAGGAATCTATCTTTGCAATACGAACCTTTCGAAGGCCCTCGTCCCTCTGCCACTCCTCCCACAAAACGAAGGAATACTCGGTGTCGGTAGGCACCAGATAAGGATTACCTACCTCGACCCATCCCGCTACGAGGTCGGTCAATTTAGGCTCGTAATGGGTGAGCTGAACAGTCTTGTATTCGGACAGATCTTTTGAATGGGAATATACGTATATATTCTTCTGCCAATCTGATTTTGTGGAGGTGGCGGCGTATTCCTGATCTACGCTGGTCAGGACGGTCAGCACACGGTCACCCGCAAAGTTAAAACCGCCCGAATAAAGCCCCATATAATTATCGCCCCATTCTCCCGCGCATATATGATAGTCGGACTCGGCAAAAGCCTCTGCATTCTTATAGTCAAAGAGCTTGTATCTGGCGGCATACATACCGCGGGGCGCGCCGTCCGCCTGATCGAGGGTATAAAGATAGGCACCATCGTTTATAACAAACTGATTGAAGGAATGGCTGGCCTGGAAATAATCCATCTGCCAGGTCATCTCCTCCTGATCTATCAGAAACAGAATACAGCCCTGATGCGCGCCCGAGTCCCAGATACCTGCAGGCATCTTGAAGCAGGAATGGATAAACAGGGTGTCTCCCGCCTCGGAAAACGTGGCACTGCCTGCGTAAAGCGCTTCATCGACCACCTGATCCGAAAACGTCCCCGTTCTGATATACTGCCAGTCGGTGTCGTACTGCTGGAGCGCCCAGTCACTTCCCTCTGCCGAGAAGATATAGTTATACTTCTCTCCGTAATATACACCGCCGAATTTCTTAAGCTCTACGTCAAGAGCATGAGCCTTTTCGGGAAGGAGGGTGAAATCCTCGTCGTAATACTCGAAATGCACCTTGCCGTCCTTATAAACGGAACGGATATATCCGCCGTCCTCGGTCATATGCATCTCCTCGGTGGGAACCTCGCTATGTATGTCGGAATCCCAATAATCGTGCTTTCCCACCGTTTTCGTCACGATGGCGTTATCCGAGGCCAGATACAGATAGTCGAGCAGTTCGCTGTGTACCTTAGCCTCGTTTGATATGGGCTCCTTCTCTTCCGCAAGCGAAGGTATGATCGCTCCCTCTTGCTTTTCTGCCACGCTTTCCTCGGCTATGGCTAAGGTGGGAATACCACACAGCATGGCAAGGGCTAACAAAATCGCCAATATTCGTCGTAATTTCATCAGAATTACTCCTTTCGTCAACATAGTTTGACAATAATCCTTTCTTTGTTTTCATTATACAACATGGTGTGGAAAAACTCAAGTAATTTTGCTTTAATAGGAAGAGAGCGGGTCACGCTTCCTACGGCACGACCGATGCCATGGGTCGTATGCACTCTGACGCACAGTTCGCGCCTTCCTCCTCCGTTCCCGCCCACGCCCCGATGAGGGGCTCGCGTAGATGGCGCCGTCCCCTACAAAAGCAAAAGACCTTCACTTATTGCGAAAGTCTTTTATTTTTCTTCCAGCATCATTCCCGACATAAAATGTTCGGAAAAGACGGTGCTTGATGCAAGGTCAAGGGGGAGTGCAGTTTTTGCAAGGGCGGATGCCCTTGCCTTAAAGTCGCTGTTTAATAGCATCATAGAGGCCCCTGCAAGTGCAGCGTTGCCTACGCTCATTGCCTTCCTTGAAAGCTCGGCGGGTATCAGCCCTATTCTCGCAGCGTTTTCCATATTCAGATAATTACCAAAGCCGCCTGCTATATAGAATTCGGATATTTCGGCAGGGGTAACGCCTTCGGTTTCGGTAAGGGTCATGATCCCTGCGCAGACAGCGCTCTTGGCAAGCTGGAGCATACGGATATCCGAAGGGGTGATGACGACAGGTGCCTTAAGGGTAAAGTCAACCTCCATATATCCGCTATGATCCGCTATGCCTAAGTCAAGCAGACAGGCAACGGCATCTACAAGTCCGCTGCCGCAGAGTCCTTTCGGTTCGGTATCTCCTATAATGTGTACTTTTAGTGCGCCGTCCTCGGCAGCAACGCGGTCAATAGCGCCGTCGGCGCCCCTCATACCCATAGTAATGCCTACACCCTCAAAGGCGGGGCCCGCCGCAGTGGAACATACTGTCAACTTGCCTTTATGCCACAGCGCCATCTCTCCGTTGGTGCCTATATCTGCAAGAAGCGCCGTATTTCCTTGGCATAATCGTGTAGCGACAATAGCGCAGGTTGTATCTGCACCTACAAATGCAGAGATACAGTGCGGCAGGTAAACGGCGGTGTCAGGCGTAAGCGCGGTAAGCCCTAACTGCTCTGCCCTGACCGTTTCACCGAAAAGACACTTCACATCAAAGGGTGCGTGAGAGAAAGGCTCTGCAGACTGCCCTGTTAAAAGGGTGAGCATAATGGTATTGCCGGTTATTACTACGCTGTCTATATCCTTCGTGTTAACGGATGCGTTCTTCGCAAGTTCGGATATAATACCGTCAATGGACTTTCTTATATCCCCTGCAAGCTCGCCTGCCTTTCCGTTTAAGGATGCTTCTACGCGGGAGATAACGTCCGCGCCGTATTCGTTCTGAGGGTTGACGGCAGAGGCGGTGGCAAGGAGCGTTCCATCGGCACCGTAAAGGCGTGCCGCCAAGGTGGTGGTGCCTATATCTATGGCAACTCCGTACCCCTTAAAATCGGGCTTTAGATCAAATTCGGGCAGAGGTGCGTCGGTGACTATCTGCATATCTTCTCTTTGCATGGATATGACCTCACAGTCCCCGATAGCATAGGTGAGGCAAGCCAGGCGCACACTACGGGAAAGCTCCTCCTCTGTTAGCAGTGCGCGCTCGGTGTCGGTCACGGTGGAAAGCTCTCCTCTTGCGATAACCTTACATTTACCGCATCTGCCGTGACCGCCGCATGGGCGTTCACCCTTTATTATTTCCGAGAGGGTCACGCCTGCAGAAGCAAGTATCTTTGCTCCGTTAAGGGTGACGGTTATCTTTTTGTTCATTTATTACTCGTTCCGTATTATATTTTATATAACAATGATACCATAGATACTTTCTTTTGTAAATACGACATGAGCAGGTAAATTTATTGACTTTTAATGGCAAATGTGATAGCATATATTCATCCGGAAACATCAAAAAAAGGAGTGTTACCATGATCAAGGGAATTCATCATATAGCTATCAAGTGTGCTGATATGGCGCAGTTTGATAAGGTAGTTGCTTTTTATAACGAGATACTTAAAATGCCTATACTTCGTAAATGGGGTGAAGGAGACGGCACAGGAATAATGATAGACACGGGTGCAGGGATCATGGAGATCTTTGCCTCGGGCGGTGACACCCTCGGTTACGGGTCGGTAAGGCATTTCGCCCTTGCCACCGATGACGTGGACGGATGCATCGCGGCAGTACGTGATGCCGGCTATGAGATAACTATGGAGCCAAAGGACATCGTGATACCCGCAGAGGTACCCTTCCCTGCACGCATCGCCTTCTGCAAGGGCGCGGCAGGAGAAGAGATAGAATTTTTCTGTGAGAAATAAAAAAGTTGGAGGATATTGCAAATGAAAAAAATTTTATCACTTGTCATATGCGTGGTGACGGTGTTATCCGCCTTCGTCCTGCCCGTAGGCTCAAGCGCACAGACGGAGGAAAAGGATATAGTCAATCTATATAACTTTTTTGTCTCTGACGGTAGCTACGTAAAGGATGACGGAAAGCTAAGGGCCGTCACCAACTACAGCTGTAACAGCAGTATCCCTGTCAGCGCAGGCAGCACCGTATACTTCGGTCCCTGCCCTGATGATAAGGTGGAGCTGGCCCTTTATGCAAACCGCAAGACGTTTACTAAAAAAATAACCGCACAGGACTGCAACAAGGTGACTACCCTCGCCGATGGAGCTGTTTATTCTTATAAGATCCCCTCCGGTTGCTCCTATATATGGGTAGCGGCGCCCAACACGGTGGCTCTGCACTTCCTTTTGACTGAGAACGTCCCCTTTGATGCGCAGTCGTATAAAGCTTTCTTTGAAGAAAACCCCTTAAAAGGAAAGCGCGCGCTCTTTGCAGGCGACTCTATCGCCAGGGCTGCCACCGACGATTCTTCCCAAGGAGGCGGCTGGGCATACCGTGTATCCAAAACTCTCGGTATGACCTATACTAACGTGGCTGAAGGCGGTTGGACCGTATCTAACAGCAGCCTTAAGCATAGCAGCTACGGTACCATATCCCAGCAGCTCGCCAAGGCCAAGGATCAGAACTTCGACTTCGTTTTACTTCAAGGCGGTGTTAACGACGCAGGCGGCGGTGCGCCTCTGGGCAACATAACGTACGGATATGACCCTGCCTACTTTGATCCCGATACCTTCGCAGGTGCATTTGAACAGATGCTGTTCGATGCTTATCACTACTACGGCGATACTGCCGCAATAGGCTATCTGTGCAACTACAGCATGCCCAGCTACACTACTCTCGGTACATATTTCGACATGGCTAAGCAGATATGCGAGAAGTGGGACGTAGCCTACTTTGATATGCACGATAACACGCTTATCACCGCAGAAATGCAGGCCGGCACAACTAAGTATCTGCCCGATAAGCTTCACCCTAATGCAGCCGGCTATGACATTCTCTCTCCCAAAATAGCAGAATTCATGAAGACTATGACAAAGAGAGAAAATGCAGAAATAACCGATAAGAGCATTACGTTCCTTGACAGAAACGGAAAAGAAATAACCAAGCTCGCCATAGGCGAAAACGGCAAGCTCACCGACTTTGCCACCGCTGAGCCCGGTTACAATGAGGATATTTACGTATACAAGTTCGCGGGCTGGTCCCTTGACGGTGAGATAATCGACGTATACTCGGGCACATTTGACCGTAGCATAACCGTAAAGGCTGAGTATGTACCTGTCTTCGGCGCTGACTTTTCGGACAGCGAAAGCGTGAAGATAGGCGACGGCAGTAAGCCGCAGCAGTTGCTCCCCTCACCCGTTGAGATGCTGCCCACCGCTCGCGGTTACACCGTGGTTTATAAGGTAGAGGGTGCGGATACACCCATTATCGCAGATAACTTCGTGGCTTCAGTAAACGGTCAACTCTACTCTAACGAATGGAACCTGGGAGGCCAATACACCTCCGACAGCAAGCCCATCAACTATTTAGAATTAAAGAACGGTTACTATTACATCTACCTTAATCAGAATATTAACGGTACACGTAATAATTACAGAGAGAAGATCACCGGCTTTTCTATCTTTAACAGCAACAATTACGGTAACTTCACCTCCACCCGTACACCTAAAAACGAAAATGAGAACGCTACGTTCCAGATGCTGGCGGTAGTTATGGATAACCTCCAGCCCACCGTCACCTTCCACAGGGAGGATGGCAGCGTAATCAGAAAGTATCAGTATAAGTACACAAACGTAGAAAAGGAGCTCTACTACGGCGCAACCGAGTCCAAGCTCTCCTGCGTAAAGGGCAAGCTGCTCTCACCCGAGGAGATCTACAAAAAGGTAAGCGCAAGCAATCCCGCTAAGTCCTCGGACAAAAACGAGATCGTATACCGCTTCGACGGATGGTGCGACGAACAGGGCAATCGCGTAGAAGCAGTCTACCGCGATATGGACCTTTATCCTATCTTCAAGGAAGTAGACCTGCGTACCCGTTATACTGTAACCTTCAAGGGATATGACGGCAAAGAGCTGTATTCGATAGAGGTGCCCGAAGGAGAGATCCCCGAGTATCCCTCATATCTTGGTACACCTATAAAGCCCTCCACCGCCACCAAGTCATATAAGTTTACCGGTTGGTCCCCCGCCATCACCGCGACACCCCTGACGCCCGACGTGGCTGACGGCGGAAAAGCGGAAGGCGATATCGTGTACACCGCAACCTACGAAGAAACAGACCTTAAATACAACGTGATCTTCTATGCCGAGGACAAAACCACCGTTCTCGACGAGAAGCTCTACTTAGAGAAAAATGCATCTGCCTCCACCTCTGTGACACCTGAAAAGGCTGCAGATGAAAAGTACACATATACCTTTAGTAAGTGGGTAACCTTCGACGGTAAGGACGCAGACCTCTCTAAGATCACATCCGACTTATCCCTCGTTCCCGCATTTACCTCTAAGCTACGCCCCTATACCGTCACCTATATGCAGGACGACGGAGTTACCGTATACGCAACCGAGGATGTCGAGTACGGTAAGAGCGCTAAGGCAGCAAAGGGTCAAAAGGAAAACAGCGCATACCACAGCTACACTTTCCTCTCATGGGTAAACAAGGATGGTACAACCGCTAACCTGACCGAAATAACCGGTCCCGTCACCGTATACGCTAAGTATGATGCTGTATACGCACCTTCCTTCACCGACCTTAAGGAGGGGCAGTGGTTCGCTAAAGCCGTTGAATTCGTACTGGAAAACGGTTTGATGAACGGTATGGGCAGTAAATTCCAGCCCAATACCAACATGAGCCGTGCAATGGTAGTCACCGTACTCTATCGCTATGAAGGTTCACCCAAGTTCTATATTCCCGACGATTTTGAGACATTCAAAGACAACACCAACACTACCTCATGGTACTACGATGCAGTTAACTGGGCGGCACTGGGTGGCGTAGTAAACGGCAAGAGTGCAGATAGTTTTGATCCTAACGGTAACGTAACCAGACAGGAATTCTGCACTATCCTATACCGCTTCGCATCATCCGTGCGCGGTGAGGACGTACGCTACGGATACTCCACCGTCAGCGGATTTGCCGACAAAAACCTGATAGCCGACTGGGCAAGAGACGCCGTAAAGTGGGCTTATGCATCAAAAGATGACTTGCGTAATCTGGGAGATGCAGCCTATAACAAGGAAAGATACGTTAACGGTAAGGCGGTCGACAAAAACGGCCGAGTCGTCTTCGCTCCCCGTGACAACGCCACCAGAGCCGAGATAGCAACCATGCTCATGCGTTACCTGACGAGCGAGCGTATTCCGAGATAGACAAAAAGCTGAAGCACAAATGCTTCAGCTTTTTTACTGTAACTTGGCAAGCTCCGCTTCGGCTGCCTCTATCTCCTCGTAGGCGGCAAAGAGGGACTCCTCTGCCTCCTCTTTTTGTTTATAGAGCTCGGAGAGCTTCACGTAGTCGGCGTCGTCGGTGGCGGCGGTCTCTTTCTCTAATGATTCTATAAGAGCCTCAAGTCGCTGTGCCTCAGCGGTAGCACGGTTAATGCGCTGTTCGTTCTTGCGCTTTGCCGCGGCGATACGCTTCTGCTCCATAAAGTCGGCTTTGGCGTCGGTAGTTTCCTTCGCAGGTGCGCTTCCCTTCACCTCCGTGGCGGTAACGGAAGAGCTGATATATGAGTCAAACTGACGGTAGTTACCGATATAGTCAAGTGCCGAGCCGTCACCCGCTAAGTACAGCATTCGGGTAGCCAGCTTATCCACGAAATAACGGTCGTGGGAAACGGCGATCAGGGTTCCCTCGTAGCGGGACAGCGCCTCCTCCAATACCTCACGGGTACCGATGTCCAAATGGTTGGTAGGCTCGTCTAAGATCAGCAGATTGGTCTTATTCATAGAGAGCTTGGCAAGGGTCAGCCGCGCCTTCTCTCCACCCGAAAGGTCACGGACGTTCTTATATACATCGTCCCCCTTAAAAAGGAAAAGTGCGAGACGATTCCGTATAGCGGTGCCTGCAGCTCCGGGATCGGTACGCCACAGCTCCTCGAGGACAGTGTTACCCGGCTCTAACTGTTGGTTCTCCTGGTCGTAATAGCCCTTAACTACGTTATATCCGTAGTCAAAGCTACCTCCGCTTGCCCTCTCGAAGCCGTTAAGTATCTTTATAAGGGTGGATTTTCCGCTTCCGTTAGCGCCGAAGATAAAGAGACGCTCTCCCTTACGAAGAGTGAGATTAAGCCCCGAAAACAGCTTATTTTCGCCATATGACTTGGCAAGGTAATAGGTATTTAATACCTCGTTGCCGCTATCCCCCGAATAGCCGAAGGTAAGGCGGATATCCTCGGGCAGATCCTCGGGACGCTCTATCTTTTCCATACGGTCAAGAGCCTTTTGCCTTGACTCTGCGGCGATGATATTACGCTCGCGGTTCCAGCGGCGCTGCTGCTCTATATACGCTTCCTGCCTACGTATCTCTCGCTGTTGATTTTCATAGTGGCGCTGCTGTATCTCACGATCCTTTTTCTTCTGCTCCACGAAATACGTATAGCCTCCGCCGTATACGTGACTCTTGCCGTGCTCTATCTCAACGGTCTTGGTGGTGACACGGTCGAGGAAATAACGGTCGTGTGAGACCACCAAAACTGTCTTCGGGTATGAACGCAGAAAGTCCTCAAGCCAGGTAAGCGCCTTCAGGTCAAGGTGGTTGGTGGGCTCGTCTAAGATAAGCAGGTCGGGCATACGGGACAGCACCTTTGCAAGGGCAACACGTGTCTTCTGCCCTCCCGAGAAGGAGGAAACGGGCCTCTGTTGCTCTTCCTCCGAAAAGCCAAGGCTCTTTAAGGTAGAGGCGCAACGCCCCTTATACTCAAAGCCGCCCTCATCCATGAATCTATCGTGCAGGGCAGAAAAGCGTGAGGAAAGCTCCCCATCGCCCGCGTCTATGCGCTCTTGCAGCTCCTTCAGCTCCTCCTCCATACGCTGAAGGTGGGAAAAGGAGTCAAGAAGCTCGCCGATAAGGCTCTTATCCGAGTCGAAATCGGCATTCTGCTTAAGCACGCCTACGCTCTTGTCCTTGGCGATATACACGGTGCCCGTATGGTCAGTATTCTCCCCGGAAATTATCTTTATAAGAGTAGACTTTCCCGCTCCGTTAACGCCAACGATGCCAACACGCTCCTTTTCCTCCACGGAAAAGGTGATCTCGCGCAGGATATCGGTGACGCCCACGGAAAAGCCTATCTTTTCACATCCTAAAACTATCATTTCGCTATCTTTACAAAGCGCATTACGGTAGCCCTCTCGTCGTAAGGCTCCTTAATGCCGTTTATCAGTTCGTAATCCTGGTGACCCTTACCT
>JAZQCR010000063.1:0-8069 GCA_045546375.1 Eubacteriales bacterium
GACCGCTTGGCCTCCGACTTTATCTGACCTTCTCGTCGATCTCCTTCTTTGCCTTGGCGATGAAATCTTCTATCTGCATCGCACCCAGATCCTCGCCCTTTCTGGAACGCACGGAGACAGTTCCATCCTCCATTTCCTTTGCTCCGATGATCACCATATACGGAAGCTTCTCGAGCTGAGCCTCACGGATCTTATAGCCGATCTTCTCGTTTCTTGCGTCCACAGTCACTCTCATGCCGAGTGCAGTACACTTATCAGCGATCTCGCGTGCGTAGTCAGCCTGCTCGTCACCGATGGGTAAGAATCTTATCTGCTCGGGGCTCAGCCACATAGGAAGCGCTCCTGCATACTTCTCGATAAGAAGCGCCAGAGTTCTCTCGTAGCAACCCATATTGGTGCGATGGATGATATAAGGAGTCTTGGGCTTATCGTCCGAGTCGGTATACTCCATACCGAACTTCTTGGCAAGGAGCATATCGATCTGAATAGTAACGAGGGTATCCTCCTTACCATGAACGTTCTTTATCTGGATATCCAGCTTAGGACCGTAGAACGCCGCTTCGCCGATACCGATCTTGTATTCGATACCCAGGTTATCAAGTATCTTCTTCATAGTAGCCTGAGCCTCTGCCCACTGCTCCTCAGTTCCCTCGTACTTTTCTCTGTTGTTGGGATCCCACTGCGAGAAGCGGAAGGTACAATCCTCTAAAAGACCAAGGGTCTCAAGAGAATACTTGGTAAGCTCAAAGCATCCGCGGAATTCCTCCTCAAGTTGATCAGGGCGGAGTACAAGGTGACCTTCGGAGATAGTGAACTGACGAACACGGATAAGTCCGTGCATCTCGCCGGAATCCTCGTTACGGAATAATGTAGAGGTCTCGCCGAATCTCATAGGCAGTTCGCGATAAGAGCGCTTACGGCTTAAATATACCTGATACTGGAAGGGACAGGTCATAGGACGAAGGGCGAAGCACTCCTTGCTCTCATCTGTCGGATCACCAAGAACGAACATACCGTCAAGGTAGTGATCCCAGTGACCGGAGATCTTATAAAGGTCACTCTTCGCCATTAAGGGAGTCTTTGTTAAGAGATAGCCCCTCTTCTGCTCCTCATCCTCTACCCAACGCTGTAAGAGCTGAATTACTCTGGAGCCCTTGGGCATTAAGATAGGAAGGCCCTGACCAATAGAATCAACGGTGGTAAAGTACTCAAGCTCACGGCCCAGCTTGTTGTGGTCACGCTTCTTCGCCTCTTCCACCTGCTCTAAATACTCGCGGAGCTCATCCTTGGTAGGATATGCAGTACCGTAGATACGCTGTAACTGTTTATTCTGCGCGTTACCCTCCCAGTATGCGCCGGTGCACTGTGTCAGCTTGAACGCCTTAACAGCGATAGTTGAAAAAAGGTGAGGCCCTGCGCAAAGGTCGGTAAATTCGCCCTGGCGGTAGAAGGAAATATTCTCACCTTCAGGTACGCGGTCAATAAGCAGTACCTTATAGTCCTCTCCCTTTTCCTTCATAAAGGCAATAGCCTCATCTCTCGGGAGAACAAACCTCTCTATTTTCAGGTTCTCGTGAACTATCTTCTTCATCTCGCTCTCGATAGCTTTAAGCACATCGGGAGAAAAAGTGATGTCCGAATCAAAGTCGTAATAAAAGCCGTTATCGATAGAAGGGCCGATAGTCAGCTTTACCGAGGGGTACAGACGCTTTACCGCCTGTGCTAATATATGGGAAGCGGTATGCCAAAATACCTTCTTGCCTTCGTCATCGGCAAAGGTAAGTGCCTTTACCTCACAGTCGCCCTCAAGAGGTGTGGTGAGATCGCATACCTCACCGTTTACCGTGCAGGCAATGGTACTACGGTCGGTAAGCTCCGCCGCGCGCAAAGCCTCATAAGCAGTAATGGGAGCCTCCAGCTCCATTTCCTTGTCAACAAACTTGATCTTCATAGTAATTACTCCAAAAAAACACACCCCGTACACAATGTACGGGGTGTGGAATTTACATAATTTCCGCACGGTTCCACCCGAGCTTTAACTCATTAAATATTAATGATGACAACAGGTGGTACCTCATATCCGTCCGCAACAGCCTCTCACCTTACGCTGCTCTCTTTGTGCGACCTTGACATAAGACTTGTCCTATCAACATAAATATTATCACACCCCGCCGTCTTTGTCAAGGCTGTTGACAAAAATTAATAGGTATGATAGAATGCTAAGACTGCGGAGGTATAATGTGAAAAAAGTATTTTTTATAGACATAGACGGCACTATATTAGATAATAAGACCGAAGTGTCGGTACTTAATGTAGAAGCCTTAAATACCGCACGCAAGGAAGGACACAAGGTAATCATCAACACAGGACGCGGCAAGGCGTGTATCCCGAAGCCCATCCTTGATCTTCCTCTTGACGGTATAGTTTCCGGCTGTGGCTGCACCGTCACCGTTGACGGAGTTGACGTCTATTCCGACTGTCCTCTGCTTGAAGATATCATCACTTATGCAGAAGGCGTATTTAAGAAAGGTCAGCGCTGCTTTTTAGAAGGGGAAAATCATCTTTTCAGGATCAACTGCTCACCTGAAGATGAAGTAGATGACCCATTCTTTGCAGAATATATACGAAGCGCACGCCTTGATTACGGCATATGGCATCCTCTGTCATCGGCAGATGAACTGCGGAACTATCCCGATGCACGTATACCGAAATTTAATCTGGTGGGTTCCTTCGGCCCTTCCGAGATCGACGGATACAGAGCACACTTCGACGGAGTCACAGACAACTGCAAGTGTGAGATGTACTCAAAGGGCAACAGCAAGGCAACGGGGCTTACTTACGTTATGAAAAATCATTTCCCGGGATATACCTCCGTCGCCATAGGCGACAGTGAGAATGACCGCGAAATGCTGGAAACGGCTGACTTATCGGTAGCAATGGGCAATGCAAGCGACGGCATCAAGGCTCTTTGCACGGTGGTGACTGACACTTGTGACAACGACGGTATGGGAAAGGCCATACTGAAACTAATAGAAAAGTAGGATAATCATGAGAGACGAATTGACCCTTATCGACATTCAAAAAATGAAGGAAGAGATCGAGCAAAGAAAGGCAGACGCGCCCCGTCTGCGCGAAGCTGTAAAGACCGCAAGAGAGCTCGGAGATCTCAGCGAAAATGACGAATACCGCTCCGCAAAGCGTGAGCTCAATCACAATAACAGCAGGATCGCATATCTTGAAAGCATGATCAACACTGCGGTGATTATTTCCACTGAGTCCGAGGACGGCGAGGTAGGGCTTTTTGACGAGGTTGAGATCTACTACCCCAAAGACGACGAAAGCAGGACCATCCGTCTTGTAACCACACTTCGCAACGATGTTACCAAGAACTGCATCTCAAAGGAATCTCCTCTCGGAGTTGCCCTGCTCGGCAAGAAGGTCGGTGACACAGTCACAGTCAAGGTAAACGATAAGATCAAGTATCCCGTTGAGATCCGTTCCATCAAAAAGGGGCAGGATGACGACTCCCTTGATATAAGCAAGTATTAAAAGCGTTTGCCGAAAAGCAAACGCTTTTAATCTTGTATATTCAAAATAACTTCGTGAAGCTTTGACACTGTATCGGAAGCAACCATAGAATAGCTTCCCTTCTCTTTCTCGGTAAGGCATGCGGCCTCACCGCACAAATACGTGGCGGAAGCGGCAGATAAGAGCAGGTCGTCACAGTACCCGAGAATTCCGCAGAGAACCCCGGAAAGCACGTCTCCGCTTCCTGCCGTAGCCTGACCCGGGCATCCTTTATCACATAGATAAACTGTGTTCCCGTCTGTTATAACGGTGGTACAGCCTTTCAGCAGGACAACTACGTTGTACCGCTTAGCAAAGGTCTTCGCCACACCAACGGGATCATCAAGTATCTCCGCAACGGTGCAACCGCAAAGTCGGGCTAATTCCCCGGGGTGCGGTGTGATGACCACACGCCCCTTCGCAGTATTAAGCACGTCGCACCCCATACGTGCTACAGCGTTAAGCGCGTCAGCATCAATTATTATTTTTCCGCCATAGTTTTCTATTACATATCTTACAACCCTGTCGGTGTCAACGCCGTGACCCATTCCCATTCCGATGCATGCGGCTGAAGCCCCAAGAAGCGCCTCGCCGATGGCAGCAGGGTCAAATGAAATATAACCTTCCGCGTCAGGCAACGGATAAAGGGTACTTTCGAGCAGATATGGGGAAACGGAGTGAGCAATTGATCTGCCGACCGCAAGCTTAACTACGCCCGAGCCCACACGCATAGCAGATGCCGCCATATTTGCAAGCTTTGCGGCGCCGCTGTACTTTTCGCACCCGCCCATTATCGTGACGTAACCGTACGTGCCTTTGTTTGAATTTCTCTTTCTTGCGTGAAAAACGCTCTTAAGATCATTCTTTTCTATAAGAAAAGCATCTGCCTTCGTTTCTGTGCCAATATCGCAAACCTTTAATTCTCCACAAACATCAATACCGTTGTTTAGGTAGTGCCCGGGCTTAGGTGCAGAAAAGGTAACCGTCATATCAGCACAGACGCATTCGCCACACTGTCCGTTGTCGGCAAAAAGTCCGCTCGGAACATCGGCAGACATAACGAAAGCACCCGAGTCGTTTATCTCACGGATAGCAACGGCCGCCGTTCCGTCAACAGGGCGATTTAGCCCAACGCCGAAAATACAGTCGACTATTGTATCGTATCCCGAAAGACATCCTTCGGTATACTCTTCAACCGGGATGCCTATTTCTAAACATTTGGTATAGTAGTGCGCGGAATCAGGCGTTGCAGGCGGCACAATATAAAACACGTCGCAGCCTTCAAGCATAGTTGCCAGGGCGTAACCGTCTCCGCCGTTGTTTCCGCTGCCGCACACTATAGCACTCTTACCAACGAAACTGTGACTGTCACGCATTCCGCGCGCCGCCCTCTCCATAAGTAAAAGTGACGGAGTACCGTTATCAATAGCCTTCTTATCTGCTTCAAGAGCACTTTTTGCAAAAATTACACTTCTCATAGTGACATTATATATAAAATTCCCCTTTTTTTCAATACGCAACCTTGAAAAAGTAACGATTATGTTCTATAATGTATTTAATTATCAAGCGAGGTAACATAAATGTTAGAAATCGGATTAACACATGAGAAAGAAATAACCGTTACAGACGACATGAGCGCGATCTCCATGCACAGCGGCGGACTGAAGGTATACGCCACACCGTCCATGATAGCTTTAATGGAGGAGGCTGCTTTAGAATGTGTCGCTGAACACGTGGGCGAAGGCAACGGTACTGTCGGCACCGCTCTCAACGTTCAGCACATAGCCCCAACACCTATCGGTATGAAGGCGCGGGCCGTAGCTACAGTCACGGCAGTTGAAGGGAGAAAAATAACCTTCTCTGTAGAGGCATACGACGAGGCTGAAAAGATCGGCTTCGGTACTCACGAGCGTTTCATAGTGGATAATGAGCGTTTCCAAGCGAAGTGCGACAAAAAAGCAAATGGATAATAAGCGCAGGATAACGAAAGCGGGCCTTTACGCGCTTTGCTTTTTGCTGTGTTCACAGATCTTTGGCACTCTCGCCGTATTTCTTTGTGTATCAACAGGCCTATACGCCTACAGCTACGATGCGGCGGTGCTTATTTGCAGTACGGCACAGTATCTCGGAGCTCTTCCCTTTTGTTATTTATTAGTCAAAAAAGAAGAAAAGTGTCCTTTAGCAAAAAGAAAGGTGAAGCTATCTGTTCTGCTCGGCTGCCTTGGACTATGCTCCGTAATGGCAGATATAGGCTACCGTCTCGGCAGTACAGGTGCCGGTCTTATTACACGAATACTGAACATTCCTGTTTCTGATACGATGAATCAACAGGTGGCATCAACCGGAGTTATTGCAAACTTTTTCCTGTTGGTGCTGTTAGCTCCTATACTTGAAGAGATCATATTCCGAAAGATACTCATCGACCGTACCGTAACGGATAAACCTGTAATAGCGGTTTTCGTCAGCGCTTTGCTTTTCGGACTCATCCACTGCAATATCTACCAGTTCTTCTACGCGACGTTCATAGGCTTCGTGCTTGGTATCGTTTACGTAAAGAGCGGCAAGCTTTCGTATACGATATTCCTTCACTCGTCGTTCAATCTGATATACGGCTTTCTCCCCTCTACCCTTCAGACACTGAACGTGGGCGCTATCCCTATACTGACAGTCTCGCTTGCAAGCGTTTGTATCTTTTATCTGATAGGCTTCTCATTTCTCTTCAAGCAAGCTAAAACAAACAACGGATATATCACCTCACTCTTCAAGGGAATCAACGACAACCTGGCGGATATTATGCTGAACAAGGGCATTCTTTCAGCGTTTATCATCTCTTCCATATTATACCTGATCGGACTATATCTATAATGAAAAAAGTACTCACCATACAAGACATCTCCTGCTTCGGTAAATGCTCCCTTACGGTGGCGTTGCCTATCATCTCCGCTATGGGCGCAGAGACGGCTATTATACCCACAGCCGTGCTGTCAACGCACACCGGCGGTTTTGAGGGCTACACCTTCCGCGACCTTACCGACGACATTGAGGGGATCATCAGCCATTGGGCGAAGGTACCTCTCGCCTTTGATACGGTTTACTCAGGATACCTGGGCTCTTACAGGCAGATAGATATTCTCTGCGGCATCCTTGACGGCTTTGCAAAGGATTCACTAAAGATAGTCGACCCCGTCATGGGTGATAAAGGCGTGCTTTACACCGGCTTTGATACGAAGTTTGCCAGCAAAATGAAGGATCTGTGCGCGCGTGCTGACGTTATCGTTCCTAATCTGACCGAGGCCTGCGCCCTGCTTGGAATAGAATATACAGAGAACTATGACAGAGACTTTATCGAAAGGATCCTTCGATCTTTGAGAGGGATAGGCGCAAAGAATACCGTGCTTACGGGAATAATCCTTGAGGAAGGAAGGATCGGCGCTGCCATACTTGCAGAAAAGGCTGATGAGATCTATTACGCTGCTACCGAGCATCTGCCGGCATCATATCCCGGTACGGGAGACGTCTTCGCATCCACGCTGACCGGAGCCTTGACACAAGGAATGCCCCTTAACTCCGCGGCACAGATAGCAGTAGATTTCACGTGGGATTGCATACGTCATACTATGCCGGATAAGGACTATACCTACAGCATCAAATTCGAAGAATGCTTGCCCGGCCTTATCAAAAAAGTCAATGCGTAAAAGCGCGATGTCCTTAACGGAGAAATATGAAAACCGAATAGGATAACAGAGAAAGGCAGCATAGTCTATGATGGCTATGCTGCCTTTTGTATTATTTCATTACAAAATATCAAAGCGTCGCAGAAATGCGGTACTTTTTTTGAATTTTATGTCGAAAATCGCTGGACTTTTGGAAAGTGTTGTGGTATGTGTTTGTGTTGTAAAAAGGAGGTGCAACGCACATGACAACACTTGAAGATCTGTATTACGGTAACATCAGTCCGCACGAAAGGTACATAAAGCGCGGTTCGAGAGTCGATCAACTCGTAAAGCTCATATGCAAAAACGAGGAAAGCCTAATGGCAACGCTCACTGAGCAGCAGAAAGAAACTTTCGAAAAATTCAAAGACTGTCAGAGCGAACTGTCGGGACTGACCGAACGAGATGCATTCAGGGATGGCTTCATCCTTGCAGTGCGAATAATGGTTGAAGCAATGGAAGGGTTAGAAACGGTGGATGATATATGAAAAAACTAATAATCCTTCTTCTCTGCTGTGGGGTACTCTTGAGTATGGTAGGATGCGGTAGCAACACCGCACCGCCTCCTACAGGGAGTCCGCCGACAACGGTATCGGAAACGGGAATATCAGAAACACCGCTCGAAACAACACCGCCCGTGACGGCGATAGAGCCGACAGAGAAAGAAAAAGAGCCTGTTACAACCGAGAATGAGGATCAGGTAACCGAGCCGTCCGGGGTCGCTACAGAGCCAACAACGACACACCCTACAGAAGAAACAACAACTACAACAAGCGCCGTTGAAGAAAA
>JAZQCR010000064.1:0-6214 GCA_045546375.1 Eubacteriales bacterium
TATCTTCTCACCCACACTCTGGCGGTCGGTGGTCTCGATAAGCCACTTGAAGTTATCAATGTCAACGATTATCTCATAGTAATCGCCCTTGAAGGTAACCGAGCTGACAAGCCCCGTAAGCATACAGTCGTCAATAGGCACGATGTCGATATCCTCGGGGCGTACCACAACGTCAACGGGCTCGTTCTTACCAAAGCCCGCATCCTCACACTTGAAGGTCTGACCCGCAAAGGAGACAACGTAGTCCTCAAGCATAACGCCGTCAACTATATTGCTCTCGCCTATAAAGTCGGCAACGAAAGCGTTAACGGGCTCGTTATAAATATCCTCGGGAGTGCCTATCTGCTGTATCTTACCGTCAGCCATAACGACCACGGTATCCGACATAGAGAGGGCCTCCTCCTGGTCGTGGGTAACGTAAATAAAGGTGATGCCCGTCTTCTGCTGCATAGCCTTAAGCTCCTTCTGCATATCCTTACGGAGCTTCAGGTCAAGGGCCGCCAGGGGCTCGTCAAGAAGCAGTACACGGGGCTTATTTACGAGAGCGCGTGCGATAGCAACTCTTTGCTGCTGACCGCCCGATAAAGAATCAATATGTCTGCGCTCAAATCCGGTAAGACCCACTACCTTAAGCATATTCTTTACGGTAGCTCTGATCTCCTCCTCCGGACGCTTCGCTACACGAAGACCGAAGGCGATATTCTCATATACGTTGAGATGAGGAAAAAGCGCATACCGCTGAAAGACGGTGTTGACGTGACGCTTATGCGCAGGCAGATCGTTTATCCTTTTCCCTTCAAATAAAACATCCCCACTATCCGCAGTCTCAAAACCGCCAATGATACGTAGGGTGGTAGTCTTACCACATCCGGACGGACCTAAAAAGGTTATGAATTCATCATCGTGAATATCAAGGGAAATGTTATCAAGCACGATTTCCCCGTCGAATGCCTTCGATATATTCTTTAGCTCAATGAGCTTGCCCCCGGGCTTAACAAATACAGCGTTTTCCAATTTGGTCGTTTCGACCTCCCAATAACAGAAAAATTATTGGTATAATTGTATCAAACTATGTATTAAAATGCAATACTTTGACTAAAAAAAGTTAGCACAATTTATCACGGAAAGTCGAAACAAATACACAAAGAAAAACAATGAGCAGACTGGCGTTCCACTCGGTATATAACAATAGCAGAACCGCACAAACGTAAAAAGCAAGAAGAAATACAGCGCTGACGGCCCTGACGATCTTTTCAGCACGGGTATATTCAAAGTATTGAAACATTACCGAACGCATAAAGATACCACCGTCTAAAGAGATAACGGGAAGAAGATTCAAAACTGAATATATAAGACTTACGGCATAATAGACCTCGTAACCGAGATATGCCGCGATCGCTGCGGCGATGATACCCGCAACAGGGCCGCCGACAGCCACCGCCGCATCAACAAGATAAGTACTGCCTCCGCTACGATTTATGTCGAGTCCTGCCACAGTGACTGCGACCCGCTCTATACGCTGTCCTGTCAATAAGATCACCGCTATATGTCCGAGTTCGTGGATAAATACCGCCGAAAAAAACACCAAGAAGAGATCTGTGCCGAAAAAGCACAAGTAAAGCGGATAAACAACGAGCGAAATGGGTGAAATACGAAATCTTCTCATATTTTAAGTGTATGAAAGAGAAAAACTGCTCATTCTCCCTTGACAATTTTCCCGTTTTTTCATATAATATAATGTAAATTAATTTTAGGAGTAATAAAATTGTTGAAGGTAGTTAAATTCGGCGGTTCTTCCCTGGCTGACGCCGAACAGTTCAAGAAAGTAAAGGACATTATCCTAAGCGACCCTGACAGAAGATACGTTGTCGCTTCCGCACCCGGTAAGCGACACAGCGAGGATACCAAAGTTACCGATATGCTCTACAACTGCTATTCCGCAGCTGCAAGAGGCGAGGATATAGACGAGCTTTTTAATGATATCAAGGCGCGCTTTAACGGCATCATCACCGATCTCGGCATCGATTTCTCCCTTGAGAAGGAGTTGGAGATGACTAAATACGCCTTTATTCACAAGGCAGGTAAGGATTTTGCCGCAAGTCGCGGTGAATTCTTAAACAGTAAGATCCTTGCGGCTTACCTTGGCTTTGACTTTATCGATGCGGCTGACGTTATCCTCTTTAATAACGACGGTTCTCTCAATATGGAGGGTACCAATACCCTGCTCTCCAGCATACTCACCGACCACGAGCACGCGGTTATCCCCGGCTTCTACGGCTCTATGCCTAACGATACCATCAAGACCTTCTCTCGCGGCGGCTCGGACATCACAGGTTCCATCGTGGCACGCGCGGCGAAGGCTGACCTCTACGAGAACTGGACCGACGTTTCCGGCTTTTTGATGGCAGATCCCCGTATCATTGATAACCCCAGGGGAATCGAGACCATCACCTACGCTGAGCTTCGCGAGCTCTCCTATATGGGTGCTACCGTTCTTCACGAGGATGCTATCTTCCCCGTAAGATTTGCGGAGATCCCGATAAATATCAGAAACACCAACAAGCCCGACGACGACGGTACCTTTATCGTTCCTCACACCGACAAGGTGGATATGAAGCACGTTATCACCGGTATCGCAGGCAAGAAGGGCTTCAGCGTTCTTTCTGTGGAAAAGGATATGATGAACTCGGAGATCGGCTTCGGCAAGAGAGTGCTCGAGGTCTTTGACAAGCACAATATCTCCTTCGAGCATCTGCCCAGCGGCGTTGACACCATGTGTGTGGTCGTCGCCACCTCCGCTATAACCGATATAAAGGACCAGATCAAGGCTGAGATCTGCCGTGCGGTCAGCCCCGACAAGATCGCTATCGACGACGAGCTGGCGCTCCTTGCGGTAGTTGGTCGAGGAATGGTAAAGAGCAAGGGTACTGCGGCTCGCGTATTCTCCGCAGTTGCTAATGCGGACGTCAACATCCGCATGATCGACCAGGGCTCCAGCGAGAAATCCATCATCCTCGGTGTGGAGGAAAAGGATCTGGAGACCGCTATGCGCGCTATCTACTCTGAATTCGTAAAATAAAATGGCATATAAAAAATTCGACGCACATACACACATCTATCCCGAGGCTATCGCCGAAAAGGCGTGTGTCAACCTGGGAAAATTCTATGACTTTACAGTACACGGAGCGGGGACCTACCCTGCTCTTTGTGCTGAACTAAAGGAAAACGGCTTTAACGGTATGTTTCTTTTATGCGTTGCCACCAACGCGCATCAAGTAGTTAAGGTCAACGACACCATCGTAGAGGCCGTCTCCCACGCAAGAGAGCAGGGCTTCGAGGCATACGGCTTTATGGGTATGCATCAGGACTTCGAGGATATGGCACAGGAGGTCAAGCGCTGTCACGACTTGGGACTGACGGGTGCAAAGATACATCCCGATATCCAGGCCTGCGACATTGACGACAAGCGCTTTTACCCCATGTACGAGGCACTTGAGCGCTATAATATGCCTATTTTCTTACATATGGGGGACAAGCGTCCCGAATACCGCTACAGCATGGCAAGCAAGCTGAAAAAGGTGCTTGATGATTTCCCTGCCCTTAAGGCCGTTGCGGCTCACTTCGGCTCATACTCCGAGTGGGATAACGCCGACTGTCTATACGGTCATCCCAACGTCTGGTATGACCTATCCAGCGCTCTGTGGGCTCTCACTCCCGAGCACGCCCTTGAACTCATAAGAAAATGCGGCTATGACAGAGTAATGTTCGGCACAGACTATCCCGTATATCACATTCGTGATTACGAGGATCTCTTTGACAAGATAGAGCTGACCGAGGAGCAGAGGCAGGATATCTACTATAACAATGCGATCAAGTTTTTAAGAGAATGCAAGAGTTATATAAAAGACTAAAGGAAGCAAATAAGCCCATAGTAATGTATGGGATGGGAAACGGCGCGGACAAGATCCTCGCCGTTCTTTCAAGTTACGGGATAGAGGTCTCTGACTTCTTCGCATCCGACGGCTTCGTGCGCGGACACTCCTTTCACGGTAAGACCGTGCTTTCCTATTCTCAGGTCAAAGAAAAGTATGACGACTTCATCGTTCTTCTTTCCTTTGCTTCTTCTCGTCCTGAGGTGATCGAACTGATAAAGTCCGTTGCAAGTGAGTATGAGCTGTATGCTCCTGACGTACCCGTTTCCGGAGATACCCTTTTCACCCTTGATTTTTATAATCAAAATAAGGATAAATTCGATCTTGTACGTTCTCTTTTAGCAGATGAGCGCTCAAAAGAGGTGTATGATAAGGTAATAGAGTATAAGATAACAGGCTCCCTCGCCCCTCTTTTTGAGAGCGAATGTGACCCGGATGAGCCCATGCGAGACATCCTCTCTGTTAATAACTACAAGGTAGTATGCGATCTGGGTGCATATAACGGCGACACGGCAAGAGAAATCCTGTCACTAAATGCTGATATAGAAAAGGTCTATGCTTTAGAGCCGGACAGACGCACCTTTAAGAAGCTTTCGGCTTATGCAGACCTTGAGCCTCGTGTCATTCCTTTAAATTTAGGCGCTTGGGTCAAGGCTGAAACACTTTCCTTCTCCGATCAGGGCAACCGTAATTCAGGCGTAGGCATGGGTAAGGGCACGGCTGACCTCGCTCCCCTTGATTCCCTTGTGAGTGACAAAGTAGACTACATAAAGTACGACGTAGAGGGCAGTGAGAAGGAGGCTATCAACGGCGCGAAGGGCATCATACTGCGTGATAAGCCCGAGATGCTGGTCTCCCTCTATCACCGCAGCGAAGACCTCTTTGCTCTTCCCTTGCAGATCCACGCACTGCGTCCCGATTACAGAATGTATTTACGCCGTTTCCCCTACATCCCTGCATGGGACTTGAATCTATACTGTGTCTGAAATTTTTTTGAATTTTCTTTGAGAAAAATATTTTCAAATCGTCAGTTTTGTGCTATACTATATCTGTTAAAAATTTTTCTCACCGATCATAAAGGAGAACGTGTATCATGGAAAAGATCTACACAGGCAAGACAAAAGACGTTTACAAGCTTGACAACGGCAACGTAATGCTGAAGTTCAAGGACGACTGCACCGGCAAGGACGGCGTATTCGATCCCGGCGAAAACTCCGTAGGACTCACCATCGAGGGTATCGGCAAGGCTAATCTCGAGACCTCCGTATACTACTTCGAGATGCTCAAGAAAGCGGGCATCAAGACCCACTACGTTTCCGCTGATATCGATAACGCTACTATGGAGGTGCTCCCCGGTAAGGTATTCGGTCACGGCCTGGAGGTAATCTGCCGTCTGGTAGCTACCGGTAGCTTTATCCGCAGATACGGCGACTATATCGAGGACGGCACCGTGCTGGATGGCGGCTACGTAGAGTGCACCTTCAAGGACGATGCAAAGGGCGATCCCCTGGTAACCAAGGAGGGCCTCGTTGCTCTCGGAGTTATGAGCCCCGAGATGTTTGAGAGCCTGAAGGAGCAGACCCTGAAGATCACCAAGGTGGTAGCAGACGACCTTAAGACCATCGGTCTCGACCTTTGGGACATCAAGTTTGAGTTTGGCTACAACAATGACGAGGTCATCCTCATCGACGAGATCGCATCCGGTAACATGAGAGTTTACAAGGACGGCAAGATCGTTGATCCTGTTGATCTCACTAAGTATATCCTTGAGAGATAAAAAAGCATAACGTAAAAATCGCCGCAGAAATTATCTGCGGCGTTTTTCATGGGCATCCCACTTAAACCCGACAATGAAAAGCCTTTGAGCGATGGCGAGTTCTACGTCGAAGGTATATTAATCAACCCGTAAATAAGTTTACCGCCGAGAGTGACTGTTTGAGTCGCTCTCGGCGATTTCCACTTTACTTTTCTACACTCATCCAACAACCTTCTGCACCAATTCCGTCCTGGGGCGGTGTTAATACGCCTTTTTCAATAAGGCATTCAACAACCGCATCGAGAATCGGCATACTCGCAAGGTTATTTGCCAATCTCCATTCTCCGAGAAGATAATCTGGAACAGATTTTTTGATAAGTTCTGCAACCTTTGCTGCAACAATTTCGGCATCGGCATCGAAATATCCATTCTGCAAAGCATTACTGATATCAAATAGTCTATCTCTATCAGAAAGCGCATTTACAAGAATTTTGGTATAAAGCATATCTCCGTCGCGATACAAATA
>JAZQCR010000065.1:0-7588 GCA_045546375.1 Eubacteriales bacterium
CCTTCCACTGATCAGCCAGCGTTCCGCCGATAGCACCTAATCCTGCTTTAATTAATCCCATATCAATTCTCCTTTCGAATGGTTATATTCTATACATCTATATTATAAGTTCTAACCCGAATAAAATCAACAATAAATTACAAAAAAGCTCTGAGTAGAGCTTTTTTGTGAAACATTCTTGGCTTTTCCGCTATTCTTGAGAAATTATGATATCACCCGTATCGGTGCTTATCTCGCATCTGCCGCCCACGGTTGTCCTTGGCACCTCTACTCTGCCCGTATCGCTTTCGGCATAGTAGATCATATCCGAGCGGATAACGCCCGTCACATCTCCCGTATCGGTCACGGTGAATATCTCGCCTGCGTAGCAACCGTCCAGATCAACGTCTCCCGTGCTCCGCTCAATATCCATCTCCTCTTCCGCGCCAACGTCCTTAAGGGTGATATCTCCCGTACTGCCGCGAGAGGCAAACGAGCCGCACTTTGTATTCGTAACCTCGGTCTTGCCGGTAGTCACTTCGATGCTCATCTCACCTTCACAGACGGTGCCCGACACTGAGACCTTGCCCGTAGTGACGGAAACGTCGACGTCAGCGGCTGTAATATCCTCAAGGGTCACACTGCCTGTAGTGGTCTCTATGTTCATTTTTCCGAAGGCTGAGGCGCGGCAAGTTACCTTTCCCGTAGTCACCGAGATATCCATGCTTTCAAAGGTATATATATTCGGGATATCTATACTGCCCGTAACGCTCTCAATAGACAGATCTCCGTAGTCCCCCTCGGGAAGAAATACGGTTATCTCGGGTGTGCCGATATTAATGCCTATATGATCGTACCATTTTCTGTTATTATCGACCTTTATACGCAGTGTGCCGTTCTCTACGGTAACGGAATGTAATACATCCTCCCACTCTCGGCAGTCAACCCTTACCTTTCCGTCCTCTGACTTTGCAAAGAGCACCTTTGCGGTATCGGTAGTGACGGATATACTGTTAAAGTCTTCGCTTACATCATGGGTGTTGGTCACAAAGTCGGAGGTGGAGAGCCTTGTAAAATCCCAGTCGAGAGCGCACATTACGGAAGTGAATATCGCACAGCCCATTAGCACTAAAGAGGTAGCAACAATGAGCCATATTTTAGTAGAAGTTCTCATTATTTTGCCTCCTTTTTAGTGAATACTGAAAATATCTTTTTGGTAAGTAAAATAACGCCGTGTGTCGCACCCCGGCATCCATAGAAGGTAAAGACGGAAAGGCCTGCGCATACCAGCGCCGCGCCTATGATAGCAAGGCCGGAATACATATTGCCTTTGACTATGATAATGACACTTGCCGTGATTCCGCCGAGAGCTCCGCCTACAAATGCGCCAAATACCGCCCAAACTGATACGATAAGAGACCAAAGCACGGCATAAACGGAAAGCGCAACGGAAACTGCCGCGATAAGCAGCGACAGCCATATGGGAGAGCCGAGAATCAGTAGTACTATCTCCCATGTCTTTAGTTTTCTTCTTTCACCTTTATCCACCTTTTCGGGTGCGGCCTCGGACAGTATCTGCTTGGCGATCTCATCTACCGAGCCTATACCTGCGACAGCGTCCTCCTCGGTAAGCCCCTCTTCCATTCGGTCGTCTATCATTTCACTGTAGAAATTAAGACGTTCTTCCGTTTCAGCCTTTGGTAAAAGCGATAATCTATCCTTCAGTGACTGTAAAAACTCGGCTTTAGTCATTACTCTTCCCCTCCTTGGTTACGAATCTGTATATAGAAAGCATCTCTTCCCACTCACTCTTGAAGTCCTCTATCCGCCTGATGCCCGCCGGCGTGATACGGTAATACTTCCGCAGTCTGCCGCCGTGCTCCGCAGTACGTACTGTCAGCATCCTGGCGCTCTCAAGGCGCTTCAGAATAGTATAAAGGGTGGATTCGGACAGCTCTATATACGGCTTCATATCCTTTATGATCTTATAGCCGTAGGAGTCCTCGTCCTTGATGGCGGCAAGGACGCAAACGTCCAGCAAACCTCTTTTTAACTGAATATCCATTATATACCTCTCCTTGCGTAATACATCATATCACGAAGTATACGGTTTGTCAATACTCTTATTAAAACTTAAAGCGGCAGGGGGATTAATTCCCTGCCGCTTTGCGTAGATGTTATCTACTCAATCAATAAACTCCTTGAAATCCCCAATAGCCATGAATAACGCCCTGTCCATTATCGTTTAGTGAAATGTTACCATCGATAATTTCAATATCCATATAATACACATTTCCTTCACTTTCGCCTTTGATAACTACCGTTCCATCTGCTTTTTCTTCAAAACTTAATACCATATGACGAGCATTAAACACATTACAATATTCAAGAGTCTCGTTAATTTCGCCTGCCATTAAGCAAAACGTAAACACTCCTGATGTAGGGCCGTAGGTCAATCTACACCTCTCGACCTTACCGTCTCCGTCAATATCAAATGTCGCCTCGTCAATAGTTGGGTCAACAATTGGTTCTCTGTATATCGTTAACCCAGACCAGAATATGTTATCAACAAGACTACTGTATTTTTCGTCTATAGTATAAGCGTAGCTGGAATGAGGCATTACAATCGGGCAGACATCAACATCATTTATAGGTATACCGTACGAGCCTACAATGATCCTCATTTCTTCCAGCGTAGCAGGTGACGCATGCAGCGACCATATCTCCTCTTCTGTGTATTCCGTTTTACGCCCGGGAAGCAGACCGCAGGAATATGTATTCTTGGACATTTGCCATACATATACCTCCAATCCCTCGGTCGTAGGTAAATCAAAATACATCGGATACTTCGATTTTAGTCTTTGTATGTCATCATAGGGAACGGTCGGCACAGAGGAAACACTATCCGGCGGAAAGCCCGGAGAAAACACACTATACGTGACTGATGCTCTGTATTCTTTTCCGTCGATATCTGTGAATAAGCTCGAAAGTCGATAAGTACCTAACATCGATACGTCAAAGCCACGCGTGGTATATATTATCTCTTTAGTTGCGCCAGACTCTATCACCCCTCCATCTATACTAGCGGAGCTGCCATCTATACGTATATCATTCCATTCGTCACCATCCATGTGCTCAAGTGAATATGACTGACTATATCTGATATCGGTTGCAGTTTCATTATGCCACACAATCCTAAGCAACTCGAAGCCCGCAGAGTCACGATCATGTGTAGTTATGGTCAAATACACGCCTTCCAGCTCGGAAAACGAATCAATGTTCTGAAGTACGGTATCTGTAGCAGTATCATCCTCCCCCTTAGGATCCGTGAGGAAGCACACGGCCACTATAACGCTCGCTATTATAGCAATGATTATGATCCAGAAAGCGGGCTTTTTATAATTCAAAACAGACTTTACCCTGTCTTTCACTCCCACCTCTCCGAAAGCAAGGGGGCAAGCGGCTATCATCCTGCGGTTGACGCTACAGTTTAAGAGCGCTTGGGAATAATCCGCCCTCTGCTCGAAATCGAGGTTCTTAACCACCTTTTCGTCGCAGGCGAGCTCTATATCCCTACACAAAAGCACGTAGCCAAGCCACACAAGCGGATTAAACCAATGCACCGCAAGAAGTAGGTATCCGATGGGCTTCCACAGATGATCCTTGCGCCTTATATGCGCCTGCTCGTGAGCTATTACGTGTTCTGCATCTGTCGATCTTACATTAAAGGGCAGATATATCCTCGGCTTAATGACGCCAAGGATAAAGGGAGAGGAAACGTTCTCGCTCTCGTATACGTTGTCTCGCAGGGAAACCGCAGTCCTCACCCTCAGCCGTAATCTGATATAGCTGATTAGTGTGTAGACGAGTAGTACGACAACACCTATGAGCCACACTGCCGAGAGAATAGGTATCCATATCTGTAAGGGATTTACGCTGTCACCCGGTGCAGGCGCAAGAGATCCTATGATGACAGGATTAACAGTATGATTAATGACGGGCACTCCCGTATGCACGGTAGGCATAGGATCCATCATAATTTCCGGGCTGACCGTCTCGGCGCTGGGGATAAGACTAAGTACGCTTTCTATGGTAAAAGGACAAACCAGCCGTACCGCTACGATACCCCACATAAGCACTGTTATCCACTTGGGCGCTTTTCTCAGCAAAAGGCGCAGTATCAGCACTGCGAGGATTACCCAGCCTGCGGATATGCTCATATTTACTATTTTCAAGAAAAGCTCTGACATCACATTCCACCTCTGCGATACTTATCGATCATCTCCTGTACCGCGTCTATCTCTTTGTCGGATATCTTTTGATGCTTGGTAAATGCAGCGATAAACGCCGGCAACGACCCCTCAAAGGTCTTCTCCACCATTTCATTTATCTCCGCCGCCTGCACCTCATCCTTAGTAACAAGGGCGCTGACCACGGTGTTCTCATTCTTAAGTACGCCTCGCTCGGACAGCCGCTTGATAACGGTATAGGTGGTGGTGGGTTTCCATCCCATCTGCTCTTTACACAGGTTAACAAGGTCACTGCTCTTTATGGGCTCGTGCTCCCATAAGATAAGACAAAACCTATATTCACTCTCGAAAATCTTCGGTGTATCCATTTTGCATCTCCTCTCTAATCCATTAGAGTAATTATACTCTAACACATTAGAGCGAATTTGTCAATACTAAATATGAAAACGCCGAGAGAAATTATCTCTCGGCGTTTTGTTACTCATAGATTGCCCGCAGGACGATCATAGTTGATTTTGCTTCGCAAAATCACTCCCACTCGCTCCCGAATGCCGTAACTTAAACAATTATATTAATCGATAGGATGACAGATCTAAATGTTTTTTCAAGAAAACGTCTTAAAACACCACCACAATCGTTGTACCTTCCCCGACTTTGCTATCCAATTTGATCGTTCCTCCGTGATAGGATACGGCGTGCTTTACTATGGAAAGGCCGAGTCCCGTGCCACCGGTTTCTTTGGAATGGCTCTTATCCACACGATAGAAGCGTTCAAAGATGCGACTATGATGTTCAGCAGGAATACCTATACCGGTATCACTGACAGAAAGAACAATGTTGTTGTCCGTGTTTTTGAGGTCAATCGTAACCTTGCCGCCTTCCTTGTTATAGCGGATAGCATTATCACAAAGATTATAGATGATTTCATAAAGGTATCTGCGAATACCGCTCATCACGCAGGACTCACCGTTTAGATGAAGTTCTACTTGCTTCTTCGCCGCCGAAACGGTCAGCACCTCGATGACCTCATTTGCCACGTCATAGAGATCAACCGACTCGGTGGCAGGTTCGCTGTCCTCATCGAGCTGAGAAAGGCGGATAATATCGTTAATAAGCGAAACAAGCCGTGTGGCTTCGTTCTTGATATTACCGACAAAACGCTTTGTATCCTCCGGCTTTACAAGACCGTTTTCGAGAAGCTCAGCGCTACCGATAATAGATTGAAGCGGTGTTTTCAGTTCGTGTGAAACATTGGCGGTAAATTCCTTACGGTTACGCTCGGCAAACGCTGTTTCGGTTACGTCAAAGCAAAGAATAACAATGCCTACCGTCTTGCCGTCTGACTCGGTACGATTAATGACGAACTGATACTCGCTACCGTTTCTTTCCTCACGAAACTCGGCTCTCTTGCCGTTAAGTGCCTTTTGGGTGGCACGCCTCATATCGGTACTACGGTCAAGGGTGAGAAAATCACGACCAACTGCTGTTTCATCTGCCGAAAACAGCTTTTTAGCAGCGACATTGATACTGAGTACCATACCTTTTTTATCAAGCAGAACAAGACCCTCGTTCATAGAAGCGGTAATCTGCTCAAACTCATCGGACTTCTGTCGCAGTTCTTGCATCTGCCGTGTGATTTGCTTGTGCTGTTTGTTCAGCTTGGTAAGAATAGGCGCAAGTTCTTCATAGGTTTCGTTTTCTGCAGGATTTTCAAGGTCAAGTTGATTCAGCGGCTTTACAATATCCTTTGCCATTTTATGCGATAGCACGAGAGCCACAACAGCAGAAATCAAGATGATAGCAACAATGGCAGGAAGCATACCGAGGATCAACGCCCCCACCGTTACCTGACTTACGGAGATACGAAGCACATTGCCATTTTCAAGACGAGTTGCCTCATAAAAAGTACGCTCTGTCAATGTAGATGAATATCTTGCACTGCTACCGTTACCCTTCTCAATAGCTTCCGTTATTTCCTCACGGTCAAGGTGATTTTCCATATCCGTAGCATTAGCCTGTGAGTCATAGAGCACCTCGCCGTCAGCGGATACCAAGGTAAAGCGAAACATAGAGGAGTCGAAATTATCGAAATACCCTTCCCCTGCTTCATCCACGTTGGCAGCAACAAGAGAAAGCTCTTCTTTAAGTTGCGATACCTGTGATTTGTTAAAATAATTGTACAAAAAGCTGCTTGCGATAAAAAGGCTTGCCAAGAGAACGACAATAGCAACCGAAATGATGGAGTGAAAGATCTTCTTGGTCATTTCTTGACCTCCATTTTATAACCGACGCCGATTACCGTTTCAATACGGGAGCCGACATCGCCCAGTTTCTGACGAAGAGTCTTAATGTGCATATCCACCGTTCTCGACTCGCCGAGATAATCCACGCCCCATACTTCCGATAGGAGCTTATCACGGGAGAACACAATGCCGGGATTACTCATAAAAAGCTTCAAAATTTCAAACTCTTTGAAGGTAAGTACCACCTTTTCACCATTAACGGTCACAAGATGTTCTTTGTCGCTGAGTGTAATTTCACCGATGGAAAGGATTTCTTCTTTCTCATCCGGCTCACAGCGGCGCAGTACCGCTTTAATACGGGATACCATTTCCATCACACCAAAGGGTTTTACAAGATAATCGTCAGCACCAGTATCAAGTCCCTGAATTTTATCCATTTCGGTGCCTTTGGCGGTGGCCATAATCACAGGGATTTTTCGTGTTTCGGGACTCTGCCTAATCTCTTTCAAGACCTCAACGCCATCCTTTCCGGGCAGCATAATGTCAAGCACAATAAGCTCCGGCTTTTCGGTTTTGAGTGCTTCGAGCATAGATATACCATCAGCAAACCCTTTGGCTTCAAAGCCGGTTTGTGTCAGCGTATAAACCTCAATGTCACGTATGGTATTGTCGTCATCAACACACCAAATCATATTATTCTCCTTTGTGAACACCGGTCACGGAGAACTCAACCCACTCCGCAATATTTACGGCGTGATCTCCGATGCGTTCAAAATATTTTGCTATCATAAGAAGATCGAGAGCATACTCACCATCGGCAGTATTTTCGGAGATCATCTTAATAAGTGTCTGTTTTACACGGTCAAAGGCATCATCTACAACATCGTCATAATCGGATACCGACTTGGCAAGCTCAAGGTCCCCGTTTACATAGGCATCAATGCTGTCTGTCACCATTTTAATGGTGGCTTCTGCCATAAGACGAATATCGTGGCATTCCTCACCGGTTCTGCCGTCAAGGAAGGTAATGATCTCGGCAATATCCTCTGCCTGATCGCCGATTCTTTCCATATCGGTAATCATTTTAAGGGCGGCGGAAATCACACGAAGGTCTTT
>JAZQCR010000066.1:0-6794 GCA_045546375.1 Eubacteriales bacterium
CGTATCTGATGAAGCTGAGAAAGACCGAAGCGGTCGGCATTCTCTATAATAAGAGTATTTGCGCCGGGCACGTCGATGCCCGCCTCAATAATGGTGGTGCTGACTAAAATATCTATTTCGCCGTTAAGTAACCCCTGCCAAATGTCGGATAGCTCTTCCCTATCCATCCTTCCGTGAGCACCTGCGATGCGTGCATCGGGTACCATGGCCTGTAATTTTGCGACTACACGGTCTATACGCTCGATATTGTTACAGAGATAGAATACCTGACCTCCGCGGCGCAGTTCTCTGCGCAAGGCATCGGCTATGATAATATCATCATACTCAAGGACATAGCTCTGCACAGGAAGGCGGTCGCCGGGCGCTTCCTCAAGGATAGACATATCGCGGATACCGCTCATGGCCATATTCAGAGTTCTCGGGATAGGAGTTGCCGTAAGGGTGAGCACGTCTACGTTAGTGGAGAGCTGCTTTAGTTTCTCTTTATGAGCAACGCCGAAGCGCTGTTCCTCGTCTATTATAAGAAGTCCCAGGTCACGGAAATTAATATCCTTCGAGAGCATACGGTGAGTACCGATAAGTATATCCACCTTACCTTCGCTAACCCGCTTAAGAGTTTCCTTCTGCTGTTTAGGCGTGCGGAAACGGCATACCACGTCTATATTTACCGGGAAGCCGCGCATACGTGCAGAAAAACTCTGATAGTGCTGCATAGCAAGGATGGTAGTGGGCACCAAGATAGCCACCTGCTTATTATTCATAGCCGCCTTGAACGCGGCGCGCATAGCCACCTCGGTCTTACCGAAGCCTACGTCACCGCAGAGCAGTCTATCCATAGGATGACCCTTCTCCATGTCCTCCTTCACCTCAGAGGATGCTACGGTCTGTCCGTCGGTCTCTTCATAAGGGAAGTCCGCCTCGAACTCCTCCTGGTACTCATCGTCCTTGGCAAAGGCGTAACCGGGAAGCCTGGTGCGTGCGGCATAAAGGGCGATGAGCTCTCTTGCCATCTCCTTTGCCGCGCCCTTTACACGGCTCTTGGACTTCGCCCATTCGGTGCCGCCTATTTTATTCAGCTTAAGGGTGCCGTCCTCACTGTGTGCGCCGATATACTTGGAGAGCATATCAAGCTGATCACAGGGCAGATACAGCACGTCCTTGCCGTCGTATTTTATCTTAACAAAATCCTTGACCGCACCGTCCACGGTGAGGGTCTGGATACCCGTATAGATGCCGATACCATGGTTTTCGTGTACTACGTAGTCACCCACCGACAGGTCTGCATAGGAGAGGATGCGCTCGCTCTTACTCTTCTTTGCCGCGTGCTTTGCACGCTTTTGTCTGCGCGCTTTTATGGCATCCGACTGAGCAAGTGAGATACACACGTATTTGGCATCGGGCAGAGCAAATCCCGAAAAGGGCTGTGTGGCGTACAGGCGCACTGCTCCCATAGCACCTGTCTTTGTTGCTGTGATACCCTCCTCCAAGAGCATATCGTAAACTCGGTTAAGAGAAGCCTCGCTCTCACACATTATATCAACGGTATAACCAAGGTCGATATACGTACGAAGATCCTCTAAAAGAAGATCCGTCTTATCCGCATAAGATACGCCCTGAGTAGAGCGGAATTCGTACAGGCCGCTAAGTTCCACACCCGAAAAGGAATTGCCGAAGGCGGACATAACTACGCCGTGGCGGGAATAGAGACGGCCAAAGAGCTTTTCCTTTAAGACTCCGTATACAGCGTCCTTTCCGTCGATAAGTCCCTCTTCAATTAGGCCGAGGGCGGTATTGGATATATTCCACTCATAGCTCTTGAGCTGTTCGTCAAGAGCATTTTTATCGGTACAAACAACGAGGGCTCTATCGTCAAAATAATCGAGGATAGAGGTATTCTCATCATAAACAAGGTTGATAAACCTATCCGCAAAGCGCATCTCCATACCTTCAGAAGTGGAAATAAGCTCGCGCTGGATGCCGTCACGGGCGGCAGAGTCCGCTTTATCAAGGAGCTTGTTAAGAGCGGTGACCACACGCTTCCTACCCTTCTCATCTGCCACTACCTCACGGGCGGGCAGTATGCACAGAGAGTCCACAGGGTCGGTGCGCCGCTGGGTCATAGGGTCATAGGCGGAGAGGGTGTCTATCTCGTCACCGAAGAACTCAGCTCTGACGGGTGCTGTCATGCCCGCACCGTAAAAATCAAAGATGCCTCCCCGTGCGGAGAAAAGACCGGGTGCGTCAGCGCACTCACTACGAACGTAGCCTGCCAGGGTAACAATCTCACACAGCTTGTCGATAGGATATTCATCACCTACCTTAAGGGTGAGAGAGCGCTCATCAAGGACTGCGGGCGATACCGTACGCTGAAGGATGGCGGCAGGGGTGGCGGTGACGGCACGGAGCTCCCCCCGCATAAGACCGTCAAGGATGCCTATCCTGCGCTGTTCAAACTCATGGGATGAGGTTATATTATGATAATTAAAGTCGCGCTCGGGATAAAACTCGCAGGGGATGTTGCAAGCGCGAAGGGATGCCGCCAGCCGCTCTGCCTGCCTTTCATCCGGACAGACCATAAGTGCGGGGGCACCGAAGGACTCGTAATAATCGGCGCACAAAAGGGCGAGCGTGGCACACATACCCCCCTCGCACAGTCCGATGACACCCTGCGGAAGACCCTTTCCGAACTTGACCTCGTCCGAGAGCCCCTTTCGCAGGTCGGTGTACACCCTATATGAACTTACCTTCTGTAATATATCCCTCAATCGCCACTCCGATTGTATAGATTCATAGCGGGATCTATCCCCTGACCGATTATGGCAACGGCGGCGTCAGCGGCCTTGGGGAAAACGCTCTCCAACTTCTTTTCCTCGTCAGAAGAAAACTTGCTGAGCACCCAGTCGGCCATATCATACTCGGGACGAGGCTTCTTGCCCGCGCCCACCTTGACTCTGGGGAACTCATTTGTGCCGAGACACTCGATAAGGCTCTTGATACCGTTATGCCCGCCTGCACTTCCGTTGCGCTTAACGCGGATAGTACCTACGTCAAAGCTGATGTCATCAAAGATAACGATAATGCGCTCTGCAGGTATCTTATAGAACTTCGCAGCAGCCGCCACAGCCTTGCCCGACAGATTCATAAAGGTCTGAGGGCGCATAAAGAGTACCCGCTTGCCCGCCACGTTACCCTCACGGATAAGTGCGTCGTACTTTGCCTTGTCGGTGCCCTCTGCGTACTTGCTCATAAGCAGCTCTACCGTGCGGAAACCCAGATTATGCCTGGTGCGCTCGTACTTCGCACCGGGATTGCCAAGACCCACGATGATGTACTCAACGGGAGCGTTCGCCTTCGCCTCACGCTCGCCCTCTATTTTCTTAAAAAGGTCAAAAATATTACTCATGCTGATATTGTACCTTGATTTTGTTAAAAATTCAAGACGTATGATATAATTAATTCAATAATTTGGCTCCATTACGTAACTTCACCGATAATTCGCGAAGGTTGCGTTGATAAAACTCTCTCCATCAACATTTCTAACAGCACAATATTTAGAAAAAGCCGCTAAGCGGCTTTTTCTCATCTAATATATTCTGCCAGATCGTATTCTCTCAGATATCTGTCAAAATACACCATATACTCCTCTCTGCATTCTTCAAAGTCTCTCCAAGTAACGGAAATAATGCGATAAGCCTCCTTGACGTATCTTTCGCACTCCTCGATATCGCCCAGCTTTTTATAGCAGGCAGCGATACACTGAAGAAAGCACCAATGGAACGTCTGCATGCCGTCCCACAGATACTGATCGGCAGGATCGTCATAGTAATCTGTCAGAAGAAACGTGGTCAGCACCTTCAGTCCTTTTTGATAGGATTTCAGCGCCTCGGGAACGTACTCCTCGGATGTATAATCCCTGAATGTAACGTCGGGGTATCTATCCATAAAAAACCAAGCGTCTCCCTCTTCCATACAAGCCTGATACAGTTCTTGCAGGTGATAGCATCGAGACCTTACAGCGCCGTTCAGTTTGTCCTTTGCTTCTAAACGGAAAGCGATCTTACCGTCGCGGATACCATAGTCGGCAGGAAGACTCTCTAATACGCTTTTAGCCTTCTGATAATCTCTCTTTTTGAGATAAGCAGCCGCCTGTATTCCCTTTACATCACATATCCGCAAAATATCCGAGCTCTCGGTAATGAGCTCTTTACACAGATCGACCATTTCATCCAAATGCGAAAGGTCGTTTTTCTCCCGCATAGCATATTCATACGCCTTCAAGAGCGCCTCTATCAGTTCCTCGTTTCCCGGATACTCCGCTAATGCAGCCTTTATTATCTCCGCATACCGCTCCGTATCATCAAAGAAAGCCTCGCGTGCATCGTCGATGATCTTCTCGATCTTCGTCTTCATTTCACGAAGGTCGTAATCAAAAAGCATATCCAAGGAAACCTCGAAATATCCCGCTATCACAGGTATCATCTCCATATCAGGATAAGTGACACCGCTTTCCCACTTGCTTATCGCCTGAGGTGAGACCGAAAGAACGGACGCTAACCCCTCTTGTGTAATACCCTTCTTTTTTCGAAGTTCACGGATTTTGACACCTAAATTAATGTTATTCATCAAACTTAACCTCCTAATAATCATATCGTAAAGCGCTTTACCGATTATAGTGTAGCACGGTAGTGAGCTTTAATCAATAACGCATATTTAGGAAAATTTCTACTTTTGGTTAAGTCGGTTGATATAAGGTAACGGAGGCACTTCCGCGGTATCACAGAGATATTTTTCGGGTAATAATAGTAATGGCGACTCAAGAGTCGCCACTATGAAGCCTTATAAATCCTATATTAGATCCCCGTTACGTAAACAAACGCAGAAAGATACATGTACCACACAGCTACGGTGATAACGGTCAGAATGATATCTGACTTTATCGACTGCTTTTCTTTGCGCTTCCTCATTATGGTAGCTATGCTTACTGCCAGCTCTATCGGCAGCACGGAAGCGGTCAGCACAACTTTTCCGTAAGGCAGAACGATATTATTATACAAAAACGCATTGTCATTCTTATAGACAAAGAAGGACAACACCAGACTCAAAAAGCCGACACCCCACAAGAGCCAATAACAGATACATACGCCTACATGTAATTTTTTCATTTTAATTCTCATAAAACCGTGCAACATACTCTTACGCTAATTATATAACACACGCTCCCTGCTGTCAAGAAACGAATTCTTTTCATATTTATTAAAGAATTTTGCAAAAATTATGGAAATTACGAGAAAAGTGTGATATAATAGAGCGGTTAAGTGGGTAATACTTAACTCATTAAACTGTTTTCAATTAATTCTTTTATATTTTTGGAGGTTCTTTCAATGGCAAAGAAATTCGTTTACCTTTTCTCCGAAGGTAACGCCACCATGCGTGAGCTCCTCGGAGGTAAGGGTGCAAACCTGGCAGAGATGACCGGCCTCGGTCTTCCTGTTCCTCAGGGCTTTACCGTAACTACTGAGGCTTGTACCCAGTACTACGAGGACGGCCGCAAGATCAACGATGACATCCAGGCAGAGATCATGGAATACATCGACAAGATGGAGGGCATCACCGGTATGAAGTTCGGTGATAAGGAGAATCCCCTTCTTGTTTCCGTTCGTTCCGGCGCACGTGCTTCCATGCCCGGTATGATGGACACCATCCTCAACCTCGGTCTTAACGAAGAGGTAGTTGAGGTTATGGCTGCAAAGAGCGGCAACGCTCGTTGGGCTTACGACTGCTACAGACGTTTCATCCAGATGTACTCCGACGTCGTTATGGAGGTAGGTAAGAAGTACTTCGAGGAGCTTATCGACAAGATGAAGGAAGATCGCGGCGTTACTCAGGACGTTGAGCTCACCGCTGACGACCTTAAGGAGTTAGCAAACCAGTTCAAGGCTGAGTACAAGTCTAAGATCGGTAAGGACTTCCCCTCCGATCCTAAGGAACAGCTCATGGGCGCTGTTGAGGCCGTATTCCGTTCCTGGGACAACCCCCGTGCAAACGTTTACCGCCGCGACAACGATATCCCCTACTCTTGGGGTACTGCCGTTAACGTACAGATGATGGCATTCGGTAACATGGGTGACGACTGCGGTACCGGTGTTGCATTTACCCGTGACCCCGCTACCGGTGAGCCCGGTCTGATGGGTGAGTTCCTTGTAAACGCACAGGGTGAGGACGTCGTTGCAGGTGTTCGTACTCCTATGCCTATCGCACAGATGGCTGACAAGTTCCCCGAGGCATTCGCAGAGTACAAGAAGGTCTGCGCTACTCTCGAGGATCACTATAGAGACATGCAGGACATGGAGTTTACCATTCAGGCAGGCAAGCTCTACATGCTCCAGACCAGAAACGGTAAGAGAACCGCTAAGGCTGCTCTTAAGATCGCTTGCGACCTGGTTGACGAGGGCATGATCGATAAGAAGCAGGCTGTTGCTATGATCGATCCCCGTAACCTCGATACTCTGCTCCATCCCCAGTTCGACGCTAAGGCTCTGAAGGCTGCTACTCCCGCCGGCCGTGGCTTGGGTGCTTCCCCCGGTGCTGCTTGCGGTAAGGTCGTCTTCACCGCTGAGGACGCTGAGGCTTGGAATGCCCGCGGTGAGAAGGTCGTTCTGGTTCGTCTGGAGACCTCTCCCGAGGATATCACCGGTATGAAGGCTTCTCAGGGTATCCTGACCGTTCGTGGTGGTATGACCTCTCACGCTGCCGTTGTTGCTCGTGGTATGGGTACCTGCTGCGTATCCGGTTGC
>JAZQCR010000067.1:0-8720 GCA_045546375.1 Eubacteriales bacterium
ATCTGTCCGCCTATACTGCGTCCCACCATGATGCCCTCGTTTGCCAAGGTGATTGCGTCGTTGTGGGCCCAGCTATTTTTCATATCGCAGTAGTAAACGCCGCTTGAGTTCTTCTCAACCGTAACGCTGATCTTTGCGCTCTCGGAGTAGTTACCGTATTCGTCGCGTACGTGATAGGTGAAGGAATCCTTGCCTGCATAACCTTCTGTAGGAGTATACTTAAAGGAGCCGCCGATGGGGTCGGTCACAGAGACGATACCGTGCTTTGGCGCGGAAGCTATCTCAAAATTGAGCGTGTCGTTATCCGGGTCGCTTGCGCTTAACTTACCGTAATAGGTTACGTTTGATCTTGTGCGGAAACTTTGGTCCTCCGTTGAGATAACGGGCGTGGCGTTTAAATACTCGGTCATTTTCAGAGTGCAGGTGACGTTGTATTCTTGCTTACCCGTATCTACAGTCATGTCAAATGCGGTAGTAGCGATCACGTCGGTCGCAGGGCGGAAGACGATCATATCCAGGTTCTTTCTGTCTATAGTCTGGTTTTCGTAGATGCCGGTATCTCCAAGCTTTAGAGCGCCCGAGGCGGGATCGGGCAGGGATAGAACGGTTACCGATTTCACCTTTTTGATACCGAGGGCGTTGATGAAGTCGTCTTCGCAAAAGGTGATGTCATTGTTGGCAACGCTGCTCTTGATAAAGGAGAGCTCGTTTTCCAGCACATCCATTCCCGGGGTCAGGAAAGCGTTGGCCAAAGGAATGGTGAGCAGTGCGGCGATTAGTGCGCAGATGGATAAAAATAATGCTTTAGTTCTCATGTTTTCCTCCGTATAGTTGGTATTCTCATTTTTTCCTACGTGTGTCAGTTTATACCGCTTGAAAAGAGATGGAAAAAATAGTATAATGTTCTTATGAAAATAATAATTACAAGTGAGAATAATAATAAAAAACTTCTTGACTATTTAAGACGTGCCCTTGGCTTTTCCCGCGCCGCCGTTACCGCTCTAAAGGTAAGGGATGACGGTATACTTCTAAACGGGGAGCACGTTACCGTGAGGGCTCTGCTTCATACGGGTGACGAGTTGTGGCTGGGTATAGAGGACAGGTACTGTGATGTGAATGAGCAGATAGCTCCCGTAAAGCTGTCTATAGATATTATCTATGAGGATGAAAACGTGGTCTGCGTAAATAAGCCCTACGGAATGCCCACACATCCCACTCACGGTCATTACGGGGATACCCTTGCAAATGCCCTTGCATATTACTATAAAGAGAAGGGAATACCCTTTGTTTTTCGCGCCGTGAACCGTCTTGACCGTGATACCAGCGGAGTGGTACTGATAGCAAAGAATCAGGCAGCGGCAGACTATCTTGGTGCCCAGATAAGAGGGCGTACCGTGAGAAAGAGGTATATCGCAGTCTGTCACGGAACACTTTACGGCTCCGGTCAGATAGAGGGATATATCAGACGTCTCGGTGCGAGCATCATAACCCGTGCTTTATATACCGAGGGCGATGAAAGCGAGTATTCGCTTACCCGTTACGAGGTATTGTCCCGCGGCACCCTTCATACTGTCGTCGAGTGTGAGCCCGTAACCGGCAGGACACATCAGATTAGAGTGCATCTTGCCTCTCTTGGTTGCCCCATCTACGGTGATACCCTTTACGGCGGTGAGGATAGCATGCGCCGTCAGGCTCTTCACGCCCACTCTCTTGAGTTTAAGCTTCCTTTTGTCGGAAAAAAGATAGTGGTGACTGCACCTTTAGCGGAAGATATAAATAAGTTGATAGAGGATATAAATGAGATTTAAGATAAATAAAGAGAGACGGGTGCCCATATGGTGCCTGGTCGTGTATGCTCTCACGGCGGTGGTGGCCGTATGCCACGTTGCCTTTTATTTTTCAAGTGGCTTTGCCGATGCGTTTAATATGACGGTGGGCGCGTTTTTTCGCGCCGTGTTTGCAAAGGTGACGGGCATTTTGCCCTTTTCTTTGGCAGAGACGGTTATCGTATCTCTGCCCGTTGTGTTTATCGTCGGGCTTATACTGGCTATCCGCACCATCTTGAGATCTTCGCCCGCTAAGAGCACTCGTATGATATGTTCAATGCTCGCGGCACTTTGCTTACTTTATAGCGGCTTTGTAACTAATTTTGCCTCTGCATACCGCGGCAGCGGTATAGAAGACAAGTTAGGGATCGAGGACCGTCCCGTCAGCGCAGAGCAGTTAAAGTATACCGCTGAATACTTCAGGGATAAAGCCACCGAGGAGGCGGAAAAGCTTAACTATTCCTATTCGGGCGGCGCGCCAATGCCTTATTCTCTTCGTGAAATGACCTCGAAGTTGAACGAGGCATACAAGGCAGTCAGCGAGAGGTATGATTTTGTGCAGAGCCTGGAGGCCCCCGTTAAGTTTATCGCTTTAAGTGAGCCTATGACCTATACTCATATTTCGGGTGTATATACTTTCTTCACGGGAGAGGCAAATATCAATATCAATTTCCCGGATTATTGTCTTCCTTTTACCGCCGCCCACGAAATGTCCCATCAGCGCGGCATAGCGCCGGAGGACGACGCTAACTTTATGGCTTTTCTCGTTTGCGACGAGTCGGATGACCCGTATATACGCTATAGCGGATATATGAGCGTATACGAGTATCTGCTGGATGCGCTGTATTCCGCTAACAGAGAGTATTACACCGAGGTGCGTGATATGACCGACACCAGGATCAAGCGAGAGTTCGTGGCTTATAACGAGTTTTTTGCCGCCTATTCGGATAATCTTGCCGCTACGGTATCGGGAACGGTAAACGATACCTACCTGAAACTGCAGGGGCAGACAGAGGGCAGTAAAAGCTACGGCATGGTAGTGGACCTGGCCGTAGCGTGGGTAGAGAAGAACGCATATAATGATGGTAATTAACCTAGGGTGAGCATTCAAACCCGAAGGCGCCGCAAAGCGTGATATTTCGGTGCTTTTCGCTCCACTCGCGCTTGTAAGGCGTAAGCATTACTGCGCACGATCGAAACAAAAATCCCTCGAAATCTCCTGGCTTTGCGGTCGAAGATTTTGGAAAGAGCGGATTTTTGTTCAGCCAAGGCACAAAACGAAGGAAATACTATATGTATTTCCGAGTATTTTAACGAAGGATGAGCGGAAATCCGCCTTCCCAAAACGCCTTCGGGTTTAAATGCTCACCCTATATTTGACATTCAGAGAAATCTGTGGTATAATTAGACAGCATACTGTGACTAAACAACAGTTCTAAAGGTGCTTTTAATGGAAAAGATTATCATAAACGGCGGAGTTCCTCTTCGTGGCACTGTGGAGACCAGTGGTATGAAGAACGGTGCGTTGCCGATATTATTTGCGACCATTCTCGTTGACGGTAAATGTATTATAGAGAATGTTCCCGCTATAAACGACGTATATATTTCTCTTGATATTTTGCAGCAGATGGGCGTTTTCGTCCGTATGCTGGATAAGACCACGGTGGAGATCGACGCTACCCACATAAGAGCTGGTACTGCGCCTATCGATCTCGTTCGTAAGCTCCGTGCCTCTTATTATCTCTTGGGTGCTGAGCTCGGTAAGTTCGGCAGAGCCTACGTAGGTTATCCCGGCGGATGTGATTTCGGCGTTCGTCCAATTGACCAGCATATCAAGGGCTTCGAGGCTCTTGGAGCCACCGTGACCCTCGAGGGCGGTTATATCGAGGTAAATGCCGAGAACGGCCTATACGGTGCCAGCGTGTTCTTCGATGAGGTCACCGTAGGCGGTACTATGAACGTGATGCTCGCCGCCGTAAAGGCAAAGGGCACTACGATCATTGAGAATGCGGCAAGAGAGCCGCATATCGTTGACCTTGCAAACTTCCTTAATACCTGCGGCGCACGTGTGCGCGGTGCGGGTACCGATACCATAAAGATAGTGGGCGTTGATACCCTCTATAGTTGCTCCTATGCCATAATCCCCGATATGATCGAGGCAGGTACTTATATGCTGGCGGCGGCGGCGACTGGCGGTACGCTGCGTATCAATAACGTCATTCCCAAGCACCTCGAGTCTATCACCATGAAGCTTCAGGAGATGGGCGTGGACGTAGTGGAGGATGACGACTACGTTATCGTTTCCTCTACGGGCAAGCTCCGTAAGGCTAACGTAAAGACTCAGCCATATCCCGGTTTCCCAACTGATATGCAGCCTCAGATGGCGGCTCTTATGTGCTTTGCAAACGGAGTCAGCTTCTTAAATGAGAGCGTGTGGGATAACCGATTCAGATACGTGGAGCAGCTTCACCGTATGGGCGCTTCCATCAAGGTGGACGGAAAGACCGCCATAATCGAGGGCGGAGTGCCCCTGACAGGTGCACAGGTGACAGCCTGTGACCTTAGGGCAGGCGCGGCAATGGTCATCGCGGCGCTGGCTATCGACGGAAGAAGCGAGATAGACAATATCCAGTGTATTGAACGCGGATATGACGACATCGTCGGTAAGCTCCGGGCAGTCGGTGCAGACATTCGTAAGGTCACCGTACCCGACGAGAATTACATCGGAATGATGGCTTAAACAATGATCCGCAGAGGGACGTCTCTGCGGATTTTCTTATAAAGGTGGAAGTCCTATGTCAAGTAATTATGATAAAAAAGTATTCGATAAAATGTTTCGAGATGCAGAAAAAAAGATTGACGCTTACACGCGTAGCGAGGAAAATCTCAAGGAATGTGAGCCTTTTGATGAGTTGAATAAAAAATACCTCTCCATAAAAAAGAAATACGACGGTATGTATCAAGAGTTCAATACCGCCGTGAAAGCGAGCGCGTACAGACGAGAGTATGCGAAGGGCGGCCTGACCATTCATCGCGGATATTACTCCCCAAGTCAACTTGATCTGGTAGTAGGCGGAAGCAAAAGAGGTAGACTGTTAAAGAAATTCCCTAAGAGCGGCGTATACGATTACGAGTATATTTTCGATGATAAAGATAATATGATCTGCTGTATTAAACAGGATGGTTTGGGGGGAGAAGTTCGTAAACCTGTATCCGCAGAATTCTTTGTATATGAATCGGATAAAGTACTCTCTCTTATTTATGATTTGAACAGCTATCTTGAACTCAGAAAGATATCGGAGAGTCACTATGTTGACGGTGCTCTTGTCAGATATGAATCAGCCCTTTGCGTACTTGCTGATTATTGTGGTGGGTGTACGGAGATCGAAGTGGAGGAGTTTGGGTATGACGATTCTTTAATGAGGAGTATAATGCATTATCACTACATGCCGAAGATAAAATTACTGGATAAGCATAGATATATCTTTGAAAGGGATGCTGAGGGATATTTATCCACATACACTTATGAGGATCTGAGCGGTCATGCGCTATGTGCTTGGGGTAAGCGAGATCCTCTAACATTCAATGTGTTGGTGAAGCGAAGATAGTTCGATTTTAATTGCATTTTGGAGGAATTATGGATATTGAAAAATATATAAAAGGTGTGATGAGTGCGTCACCGGAAAAGCGTTATAAAACATTCCTTACAACTGTAGCTGACAGGGAAGGCGTGTGGGTGCTTTCAAATGAAAATGGCTTGGCTATGTTTGGCGATGAAACAGATAGCTATTTACTCGTATGGCCAAGGCAAGAATTTGCATCTATTTTTGCATCCGAAGACGAGGAAACGATTGAAATTGAAGTACATGATTTTATAGATATGTGCAGACAGCAAATTAATGAAGATAAAGTAATGGTTTTTCCTACGCATACAGATGCTTATGTAATTAGCGGCAGTAGTTTAGCTGATGACTTAGAAATGTATTTGGATGAAGTAGAATAAAGGGCATGATCGTCTTGGATGGGGAATGTTTACCGTCCCGTCATAGCTCTAATGATGCGGCTCTTGAAAATACAGAATGTGGGGCTTAACTATGAGTTTTTGCAAAATAGGAGAAGGAAGATTATGGATGCGGAGAAGCTGAAATATTTATTAGATCACGTGGATTATTACATAGGAATGTTGATCGATAACGTGTTATCCGATTCACAGACCGATCCGCATTATTCGGCTGTGACGGCGGTAAATATGATCAAATGTTACATACAGATAATGAACGAATTAGGTGAACGCCTGCCGTATAAAACGGTGGAGGAGTACTTCGATTTCAATGCTTATACGAAAGAGGAATACCGCCTATTTGAAGAAAAAAGGATAATAGAGTCAGAGTATTACGTAGGAAAGCAGTACTGAAACGAAAAGGACAGCATATGCTGTCCTTTTTTACGTATTCAGTATCTTTGCTATTATCTTCTCACTGTCCCTTGTCAGTGCGTTGTAGTTCATTGCTTTCTTATAGTATTCTTCCAACTCAAAGTGCGCTTTCGCTACCTTTGCGAAGTATTCATCCCTCAGCCTGTCAAGCTCCTTTATGCATTTCTTTGCGAAGGTGAGCTTGTTTTTATTATCCCGTATTATCTGCTGGTCAATAAATCGGTCGGTGTTTATCTGTCTCTCGCCCTCTCCCTTTGCGTTGCCTACGGTGAAGGATACCTTCTCATCAGGCAGGAAAATGCCGTTTATCATGGTTGGGTCAAGATATCGGTAGCTGACGTACATATTATGGTGTCCCCGTGAAAAAGCCTTCAGAATGGCATCTAACAGCAGGTATTCCGTGTTGTTTGAGGGCTTGATCTTATAGTTCAGCTCCGTATCAAAGCTCTCGAGGGTCACTTCACCCTTCATGCCGACACCGCTGATAAGACGCACGCGGGTTTCTCCTATTACCTTGCTTTTGTACTTTTCTGCCAGCCGCTTTGCGTACCCTTCCGCCTTTTCACGTGAGAATGCCTCGGCCGCAATGCTGTTTATGACCTTTTCGCACTCAAAGGCGGAGGCCATGCAGTCGTAGGCTTTTTTATAGTTATGTGATTTTTCTTTCGTTGAGGCGATGATGGCGTCCTTCTCCTTCTGCAGCTTCTTTTTATTCCAGAAAGAACCCAGGTTGATAAGCTCAGAGTCAATGCCGGGTATGCCCACGTCGTGTGCGTGAGGAGAGGTGCCGTCAAAAACGCACACTCCAAGATCTTTTATGATAACGCCGTCAAGGGAATCGGGATCGGAGGAGCAGAGGATATAGTCTACGGGGTAGCCTCGCCCTTCTGCCTCCTCTCCCAAACGCTTCATAAAGGTGGATTTGCCCGTGCCCGGCCCGCCCTTCAGTATGTAGCGATACCCGCACTCACCAAATGCCTCGTTGAAAAAATCGGCAAACCCGTTTTTGGAGTTTGCCGATGCGAAATAGCAGTTTTTAGCGTTCATATAATGCTCTCCTTTTGGTTTCTGATGTCATTATATGAATTTTTCGTTTTTGTGTTAATTTTTATTTTGGCGCATTATCTCAAAGCCGAGGATTGAAGCCGCAGATGCGGCTGACAGTGCAAATGGGCACTCTCTGCCGTAGTCAAGGCGCACTATTTTATCGCACCTCTCAAGGATAGCAGCAGAGATGCCTCTCTTCTCACCGCCTACGATAAGGAATAAGGGGTATTTCAGCTCGCTTTCATATACTGACGACGAGTTGGCTATGTCTGCGCCAACCACCGAATATCCCGCGTTTTTGAAGGTGATGACCGCATCCTCAGGTGTGGACACGTAAACGTCAAAGAGCTCTGAAGCGCCGGCAGATGCTCTGCATACGGTGCCCGCCGCGCTCATCCAGTTTCGCTCGGTGAGGATAATGCCGTCTACCCCCGCCGCATACAGGGAGCGCAGGGCATAACCGAAGTTATAGGGATCCTCTATACCTTCTACCATCACGTAAAAGCCCTTTGATTTAATATTCTTCTTCGAGAGTGAAGGTATCACCCTTTCGGTGCAGAGGGCCGCGATGCCTCCGTGGGAGGTACCCGTCACCATCTCCTCGAATTTCTCCGTCGGCAGATACTCGATATTATATCCCAGCTCATATGACTTCGCCTTTATGTAAGAAAGCTCTTTGGCTTTCTTTTTTGTTTTAGCCTCGTCTATGAATACTGTCTTTATCTGTCTTTTTGCGCCGTCCGAGAGCACGGTACGAAGGGAGACCATCCCCTCGAAGAGTGTTCCGTCAGCGAATCTTTCTGCTTCTTTTCTCATAAAAAGTTACGCATCCTTCATATTATTGAGAGTAAATAACCCTCTCTCGCGCCTGCAGTCACAAAGGTGGCGGACTCAGCGCCCGACAGGCGCAGTATCTCACATATGGCGATAAGACCCGGTGTGAGAGTAGTGGCTCGATCAGGTACACATCTGCGGATATCCTCAAAGGTAACATCACCCGACGTGATCTTTTCCTTTAAGTCAAAGAAAAGCTCACTATTCACCGTACATAGACCCTTACCTGCGTCCATCAGCTTTAGTATTGCCTTTCCCGTGCCTCCGCCTATAAACAGTTTTTCGTTCTTCGGGGTGCCGCGGCCGGTATAGCATTTTTTTACGTAAGCTTCAATGTCTGCACACTCCTTCTCGGTGGGAAGGTCTGCTTTTACGTAGTCTCTAAAGAGCGAAAGGGACCCAAAGGGCATACTGCCTGCGCTCTTTATAATGCCGTTATCTATCTCTATTATTTCGGTGCTTCCGCCGCCCATATCCATGTGTATGCCGCACTTGTCTTTTCCTATTTCGTTGATAACGCCTGCGGTGCACAGTTCCGCTTCCTTCTCACCGCTGACAAGGTCGATGGAGACACCTGT
>JAZQCR010000068.1:0-6704 GCA_045546375.1 Eubacteriales bacterium
ACCGTAGTGCTGTACGTATGGATACGTCGCCTTATTATAGCGGGTAACGCGGCCATGTCCGTAGAGGACGACGTAGCTCTCTCAAAGTACACAAGAGACCTTCTCGTGCGATTAGAACAGCCCGTTGCCATCTGTGACGACCTGGGCAGGCTCATCTGGCACAACGAAAAATTGGGCAAGAGCCTGGGCGGTCAGCACATCGGCGAGTATTTCTCTGACGTTTTCGGCATTGACTATAACGCCGTTATCGACGACGCTGACGGCAGGGGTGTCAAGTGCATTATCGGCGAGGGCAGCTTCAACGTAAATGCATACTCCACTACCATAGACTCAAAGCATTATTACGTTATGATATACACCGACCGCACCGAGCTGGAGAAGGCTATCGCGCGTATCGACGAAGAGGAGACCCAGGTGGCGTATATCGTCATCGATAACCTGGCGGAGATACTTCAGTTCGTACGTGAGAAGTCCCGTTCCGCCTCTGCGGAGATAGAGGCCCTTCTCTCCGGCTGGTCAGACTCTGTTGGCGGTGTGCTCAAGGAGTATGAGAGAGACAAGTTCATCTTCTTTTTCCACAAGTGCCACTTAAAGGACTTCGTGGACGAGCGTTTCGATATAATCAACAAGATACGCGAGATACGCGTAGGCGAGAGCAGTCTGCCCGTCACCGTATCCATCGGCGTTTCGGGCATCGACGGTACCCTCACCGAGAAGGAGGCGGCGGCGCACGCGGCCCTGGATATGGCGCTTCAGCGCGGCGGTGACCAGGCGGCTGTCAAGTATTCGGGTGAGATGCTCTTCTTCGGCGGCAAGACTAAGACCATCCAAAAGCGCACTAAGGTGCGTGCCCGTGTCTTTGCAAGTGAGCTTATCCATCACATCAGCGGCAGTTCCGAGGTCATCATCATGGGTCACGCCCGCGCGGATATGGACTCTCTCGGCGCTTGCCTTGGCATAGCCAAGCTTGCGAAGTTCTGCGGTGTTCAGCCATATATCGTGGCTGACGCTACCGACCGCAATACCGCGCGTTACTTTGAAAAGCTGCAGTCCATGAAGGGCTACGAGGACGTAGTCATCGACAGCTCTCAAGCCCTTGAGCTCAACTCCTCGGGCAGTCTCCTGGTGGTAGTGGACGTTAATAACCGCAAGTTCTTCGAGTCCCCCGACCTCTTTGCCACCGTGCAGAAGGCGGTGGTCATCGACCATCACATCAAGGTGGACGAGTACGAGACCGCATTCTCCTACATCGAGCCCTCTGCCTCCAGTACCTGCGAGATAGTTTCCGAGCTTCTTGAGCAGGTGCTCCCCGACGGTGACCTTACCAAGGACGAGGCGGAGATACTGCTGGCGGGTATGCTCCTTGATACCAAGCAGTTTACGAGAAATACCGGCTCGCGAACCTTCGGCGCGGCACAGTATCTGCGAAATCAGGGTGCCGTTCCCGTTGAGGCGCAGGAGCTCTATCAGACTTCGTTTAACGAGTTTGAGCGCGAGACCCGCTTCCAAAGCAAGCTGAAGATGTACCGCGGTCAGCTTGTCATCGCGGTGAACGACTACGAGGACAACGAGCTCGGCGACCGCATCATCGGTGCCAAGGTAGCTGACCGAATGCTGGAGCTGCAAAACGTTATGGCATCCTTTGCCGTCTGTAAGATAGGCGAGGTGGTATACGTTTCCGCAAGAAGCGCGGGCAAGATAAACGTTCAGCAGATAATGGAGTATCTGGGAGGCGGCGGAAGCTACGATTCTTCTGCGGCACAGCTTACGGATATCTCCCTTGAGGATGCCGTCATCAAGCTGAAGGCGGCGATAGACAATTACTATAACGAGGTTTAAATAAATGAAGGTTATATTTTTAAAGGACGTTAAGGGCCAGGGCAAAAAGGGCGAGATGAAGGAAGTGTCCGACGGCTACGCCAGGAATTTCCTTATTCCCAAGGGTGTTGCCATCCTTGCCGATAACAAGGCCGTTAACGAGATGAAGGGTGCCAAGGCTCACGAGGAGCACAAGAAGGCTACCGACGAGGCAAACGCCAAGGATACTGCCAAGAAGTTAGAGGAGATCACCCTTTCCGTTAAGGTAAAGGGCGCCGCTGACGGCCGCCTTTACGGCTCTGTCACCTCAAAGGAGGTCGCCGAGCAGTTAAAGGCACAGTACGGCATCGACCTGGATAAGAGAAAGATCGAGCTGGATGAGGCTATCAAATCCTTCGGCACTTATAAGGCCAAGGTAAAGCTTTATGCGGGTATCGCAGGAACACTTACTATTAAGGTAGAGGCTATATGACCGCTGATATCACTACTCGCAAGATGCCCTTTTCTCTGGAGGCAGAGCAGGCTGTGCTGGGCTCGGTGCTTATCGACCCGGACAAGCTGAATGACATCACCGCCGTTCTGCGCAGTGAGGACTTCTATCTTGACGAGCATAAGAAGATATATTTAGCTATGCAGCAGATGTTCGCCACCAGCAGTAACGTTGACGCGGTCACGCTGATGGACATTTTGGTACGCAACGAGGTCTACGACCGCGATGGCAGTATGGCGTACTTGAAGGTGCTTGCCGAGGTGGTACCCTCTGCATCCAACGTAATGGACTACGCACGTATCGTCCGTGAGAAGAGCACTCTGCGCGCGCTTATCGACGCTTGCGACGAGACGGTAAACGAGGCTTACGCACAGGGGGACGACGTCCGTATGATCATCGACCGTGCGGAGCAGCGCATCTTTGACGTAGCCGATCAGGAGACCGTCAAGGGCTTTACCCACATACGCGACGTTCTTGCGTCCACCTTTGAGCAGCTCAAGACCATCAGCGATAACCCCGAGGAGGCCAAGGGTACTCCCACCGGCTTTGATGCGGTGGATAACTACCTTGTGGGTCTCGGTAAGGGTGACTTATGTATAGTCGGCGCGCGACCCGGTATGGGTAAGACTGCCTTCTGTACCAGTATCGCCCTGAACGTGGCAAAGTCCACTAAAAAGACGGTGTGCATCTTCTCCCTTGAGATGTCAAACGAGCAGATAGTACAGCGTATGCTCTCAGGTGAGGCGCTCATCGACGGTAAAAAGATGCGTACCGGACGCCTTGAGCCCAACGATTGGAAGAACCTGGCGACGGCATGTGCCTCTCTTGCGGAGACGGATATCTATATTGACGATTCCACGGGTCTTACCGCTACGGCCATGAAGAGTAAGCTCCGCCGTAAGCACGAGAACCTGGGCCTCGTGGTAGTTGACTACCTGGGACTTTTACAGAGTGAGCGGCCTAACCAAAACCGTGCGGTGGAGGTGGGTGAGATCTCCCGTAATCTTAAGATCATGGCAAAGGAGCTGGGCGTACCTGTGGTCGTCTGTGCTCAGCTTAACCGTGTTACCGAGGGTTCTTCAGATAAGAGACCTACCATGAGCAACCTGCGTGAGTCAGGTGCTATCGAGCAGGACGCAGACGAGATCCTGCTCCTCTACAGAAACGATTATTACGGTGAAGAGGGCGGCGAGGATCAGAATACCGCCGAGATCATCATTGCCAAGAACCGTCACGGCGGTATAGGTACCGCCAAGGTGGGCTGGTTCAAGGAATATGCGAAATTCACCACCATTGAGGATAAGTATGAGTAATACCCTTGCTTTAAGGGTGAATAGGACCGTATACGAGCACGGTATGCTCTATCGGGGTGCCCGTGTGTGCGTGGCGCTCTCCGGCGGTAAGGATTCGGTAGCTCTTTTATACCTTTTGCGCGAGCTTTCCGAGGAGCACGGCATCAGTCTGCTTGCCGTACACGTGAATCACGGCATACGCGGGGATGAGGCGGACAGAGACGAGGCCTTTTGCCGAGAGCTTTGCACCCGTTTGAATATTCCCTTCGAGTCATATCGCTTTGACGTGCCCTCCCTTGCAAAAGAGCAGGGAAAAGGCATCGAGGAATGCGCACGGGACGTCCGCTACGGCGTTTTCGAGGCCTTGCTCTCGGAAAAACGGGCTGACCTCGTGGCCACCGCTCACCATGCGGCTGATAACGCGGAGACGGTGCTCTTTAATCTTGCACGCGGCGCGTCACTTAAGGGTGCAGGCGGCATTCCCGCGCTCAGAGGAAGTATAATCCGTCCTCTTATCGACGCCACCTCTGATGAAATAGCCGCGTATATTGAAGAAAACGCCCTTTCCTTCGTTACCGACTCCACCAATGTCGATACCGACTACACAAGGAATCTGATAAGGGCAGAGATAATGCCCGTGCTCCGTCGGGTAAACGGCGAGGCAGAGGCTCATATTCGTGAGTTTTCATCCTGCGCCGCAGAGGACAGCGAATACCTCACCCTTGAGGCGCAAAAGCAAAAAACCGACGAGATATCGGTTTTACAGAGCCTTCACGGGGCAATACTTAAAAGGGTGCTGGTGCTTTTGGCGGAAGGATGTCCCCTTGAGAGCCTTCATATAAACGCTATGGCATCCCTTGTGAAAAAAGGCGAGCAGGGCTCGCGGGTGAGTCTGCCCGGCGACAGATATGCCACGGTCGACCGCGGAAGGCTGGTAATTTCTAAAAGAAGAGAGCTTCCCGACTATAATATACCTCTTACTTACGGCGTAAATGATATACCCCTGTTAGGCTGTAAGATCATTATAAGCAAAGAGGCCGTTTCGGATGATTCTTTGATAATTTACAAAAAATCAATACACACAGCCGTGAAAAGTGATACAATAAACGGTGTGTATATTCGCCCGAGGCGGGAGGGTGACCGCTACCGCTTTATGGGTCATGAAAGAAAAGTAAAAAAACTGCTTCAGTCGGATAAGCTGACCGAGGCAGAAAAGGAAGTTCTGCCCATCCTCTGTGACGGCGAGGGTATCCTCTGGGTACCGGGACACGGTGTCCGTGACGGAGCATGGGACGAGGGCGGAGTGCATATTTATTACTGCATAGGGTGATCAAATGAGACGTAATTTGGCAAAGGACGTAGAAGAGATACTGCTCACAGAGGAGCAGATCAAGAACCGCGTAAAGGAGCTCGCTGCAAAGATCGACGAGTATTACGCCGACCTTGACGGCAAGCTTGTTTTGCTCTGCATATTAAAGGGCTCGGTGGTATTTATGGCGGATCTTATGAAGGCTGTCAGCCTGCCTGTTGACATTGACTTTATGAAGGTCAGCTCATACGGCGCCGCCACAGCCACCTCGGGCAGTATCAAGATACACCTTGATCTGCACCGCGAGGATCTGGAGGACTGCCATATCCTTATCGTAGAGGATATCATCGACTCGGGCAGGACCCTGTCTCATTTATCCAAGTACCTTGAGTTCAAGGGCGCCAAGAGCGTTCGCACCTGCACGCTCCTTGATAAGCCCGAGCGCCGTGAGGTGGAATTCGAGGCGGACTACTCGGGCTTCGTTATCCCCGACAAGTTCGTTATCGGCTACGGCCTTGATTACAACGAAGCATATAGGGAACTGCCTTTCGTAGGCGTGCTGTCCCCGTCTGTATATACAAACGATTCGGAGGAAAAGAATGAAAAGTAACCTGAAGGTCATTCTCACTTACGTGCTGATCATCGGCATACTGCTCCTTGCCGCTAACGTAATGTTCGGTGGGGGTCCCGTTGAGGAGATGACGTACAGTGATATAGAACAACTCTTTATTAATGACGAGGTGGAGAGCTTCGAGCTTTCTCTTGAAAACGAGTTGTCCATCGTCACCAGGGACGGCAAAAAGGTGGAGTTTACCCTTCAGCCCGGTGATAAGCTCCTTGATAACGTACGTGAATATTACGTGGATTACGGCGTTGAGTATAATAAGGAGGAGCCCGTAAATTACCCTGCGTGGGTCTCCGTGCTCCCCTATATAGTTATGATAGGCCTTTTGGTGCTCTTATGGGTATTTATGTTCCGTCAGGCATCGGGCAAGGGCGGCAAGCTCAATAACTTCGGCAAGGCACGCACCAAGCTGGGCTCTGACGAAAAGAAGAAGGTGTTCTTCTCGGACGTTGCGGGCAATGACGAGGAAAAGGAAGAACTGCAGGAGGTCGTTGAGTTCTTAAAGGACCCTGCGAAGTTCACTAAACTCGGCGCGAAGATACCCCACGGCGTTCTGCTTGTGGGCCCTCCCGGTACAGGTAAGACTCTGCTTGCCAAGGCCGTTGCAGGCGAGGCGGGCGTACCCTTCTACTCTATTTCCGGCTCCGACTTCGTTGAGATGTACGTAGGTGTAGGTGCCTCCCGTGTGCGCGACCTCTTTGAGACCGCCAAGAAGAGCCCTGCCAGCATCGTCTTTATCGACGAGATAGACGCGGTAGGCAGACACAGAGGTGCAGGTCTCGGCGGCGGTCACGACGAGCGTGAGCAGACCCTGAACCAGCTGCTGGTGAGATGGATGGCTTTGGAGAAAACTCCGGCGTCATCGTCATGGCTGCCACCAACCGCCGGGATATCCTGGACCCCGCGCTGCTGCGTCCCGGCCGTTTCGACCGCCAGGTGACCGTGAACTATCCCGATATGAACGGCCGTGTGGAGATCCTGAAGGTGCATTCCCGCGGCATGCCCCTGGCTGAGGATGTGGATTTGGAGAACATCGCCAAGCGCACTCCCTACGCCACCGGCGCCGAGCTTGAGAACGTGATGAACGACGCGGCCATCCTGGCTCCCCGCGGCCGTCAGACCAAGATCACCCAGCAGCTGCTGGTGGACGCCATCTCCCGCGTACAGATG